>CAOKJI010000010.1 GCA_948468495.1 uncultured Dorea sp.
AGTAATCAGATTCAGGATAATACCCACAATAAAAATCCCGTATAATGTTCTCGTAAACGTACCTCCGCATTTACGAATCGTCCAATACGCAATCCGTATCAGCAGACCACATTCATCCAAAACAGTTGCTAACACCAACGCTCCCAGAATCATCCATACCGTAGTATTCGTCCATGAGCCAAACGCCGTATCTGCCGGCGCTAATCCCGACACTGTATAGAGCGCCGGCAGCAGAACTGCCGAAGCCAAAAGCGGAAGCAGATTAAACGCCACCAGACAGATTACGAATAATGTAATCATAAAAAATAATTTCAATGGCTTCGTAAATAACGAATTATCCGGAATAATACCAATCATCACCGGAATCAGTATACTGACAAGCCAGCCTGTCAGCCCCGCCGGAAGTCCTTTACTCTTTGTATCCTTTGTTCCGGTCATAACTACCCTCCAATTCCAAGCACTTTTTCCGCATTCAGATACATCAGATACGGAAACGCTTCCTCTGTAATACCCATTTTGCGGATAGATTCCACCGACTCTTTTAACCCGGGTCCGATTGGAAAACATGTCCCCCATATCATTTTTTCCTTCAGCGCCAGATTCGCAGCATTCACAAACATCTCATACCCCGGCATGGTTGGCGCTAATACATCGTCAACTCCCAGATACAAATTCGGCCTTGCAATTGCGATTCCCAAATGTTCAATGATATAAGGCCACCCCGCATGATTTAACACCATGACAAGATTTGGAAAATCGGCTGCAACCCTGTCGATATACTCCGGTTTATACAGCTCAATAAAATTTTTAGCGCCGATATTGCCCCATGTGAAATTAATCATAACCTCATTCTTTTCACAATACTCATACAATGGATATACTCTTTCGTCATCCGCTCTCCAGCTATATTTTACATCCGGGACAAAGCCAGGCTCCAAACATAGTCCTCTGCATGGTCCATTTAAAATAAAACGATTGACAACCTCAATGGCGTCGTCAACTCCCTTTACAAAAGGATTTTCCCCATGAATCGCCGCCAGCGCAATATATCTTTCAGGATATTCTTCCGCCAGTCTGCACACGCTCTCATTCGTAACTCCCGCCCATGGCCTGGACGCCGCGACACCGTAACGGACTCCGCCGCGCTCCATCTCTTCCGTCATAGACTCCATCGTCTTTTCAATCAGCGGTTTAGAAGGCGCGTCTCCCCAATGTGCATTGTACTCAAGCGCATACCCATTATACATATCCCCCTTTAGAAAATCCCCATAAGGCGGACGGCATCTAAAATCAATAATTCTGTGTTCCATCTTCCCTTCTCCTTTCGTTTTTCCAGATGAATTTCTATATGTTAAATATATATCTACCCTTCTATTTCCGATATGAGAAGTTGCTTCAAGAGGAATCCAGCTTTCAAGAAAAACTTGAACCCCTGTGTCAAAAGTTGTAAAATATAGCTGAGAAGGGAGTAAGAATTATGAGATTAGAGCAATTAAGATATTTAATTCAGATTCACAAAGATAAATCCATGAATAAAGCAAGCCAGAATCTTAATATTTCAGTCCAGGCGCTAAGCCTTTCGCTAAACTCGCTCGAAAGTGAACTGGGCGTTTCTGTCTTTACACGTTCCCATAAAGGAATGCAGGTAACCGCCGCAGGCAGAGAAATCCTGCGCTTTTCTGAACATACGTTAAAAGAATATGATTCATTGCTGACTAAAATTGGGCAAAAAAATCCAGAGACTCCCGCTCCGCATGTTTCCGGAACGATTTCCCTGTACGCCAACCCTATGTTTATGGAAATCGGACTTACTAAGACCGTAACGGAATTTAGGAAACTGTATCCTGACGTCAGGATAAATCTGGCTCAGACAGACGTATCTGACATGCTCTCCGCCATAGTACAGCACAAAAGCTCCCGCAGGAGCGCCTGTCTGGGACTTGTCGTACTTCCCGGAACTTCTCCCCAGGAACATGAACTGTTTCTGAAAAAGCAGAATCCGGAACTTATCATAAAGCCTTTCAGTTCCAAAAGATTTTTTTGCGCCGTTTCTTTCGACTCTGTTTACGCAAAATACAACAGCATTTCTTTCTCGACGATTATAAAAGCTCCGCTGGTTGTTTTTTCTAATATTGGAGGCAATTATAACTGCGCGGTGCATATTCTGAAAAAATACGGAAATCCCAACGTCGTTACGACCGCAGGCTCGATTACCGCATGGCATCAGGCTCTAAAAGACAATATCGGAGTCGGATTGTTAAATTCCTCCTTCGTCGATGAGGATTCGCCCACCCGTCAGTTATTTCAGGACATAAAATTAATTCCAATTCGTGATTCCTGCGAAACGGTAAATGCTTTCATTGTAAAAAAAACAGTTATGCCTCTGGAACAGACTTTCATCTCTTTCATCAGGGAAAATCATTTATTTTAAAAAAATAAGAAACTGCTGCACCAACGAATAAGATGCCGCAAATGTAATAGTACCCATGCTCCGCGCGGCCGCCTGCGGCATAAAAGAAGAGAAGGCCCTAAATCGCCTTCTCCTTCCATTTGCCTCTCTTATAAAAAATGCTGGTAATCACAGCCCCAAGAACCCACGAAATCAGCAGAGAAATAAAAATGCACGCCCGCTCCCCCTGAGGAAGCTCCGGCGTCTTACTTAAATGCACCAGTCCATAGGCCAGCGGCACACGGATAGCTATGGTGCTTACCATGGAAATCCACATCGGCGTCATCGTATCTCCCGCTCCCCGCATCACTCCGGATAAGGTCTGGGTTACCGCCACAGCCACATAACCCACAGCCAGAATCATCATCATATTCATACTAAGCGTTACCAGCTCGGCAGTATTCGTAAAGATACGCATCAGATGTCTTCCAAACAGAAGAATCAGTCCGACAATCACAGCCGAAGTTCCCATAGCCATCAAAGTTCCCTGCTTCGCTCCTTTCGCCACGCGCTCATATTCCCCGGCGCCTACATTCTGCCCCGCATAGGTCGTCATAGCCGTACCAAAGGAGAAATTCGGCATCATGGCGAAACCGTCCACACGCATTACAATCACATTAGCCGCAATGAATAACTCTCCAAAACTATTCGTCAGGGACTGCACCACAAGCATAGCCATAGACATAATCGCCTGTGTCACCCCGGAAGGCACGCCAAGCCGAATCATTCCCGCGGCATATTTCTTAAATAACCGTATGTACTCCCACTTCAAATCAAAAAGCTCCTTCAGCTTTGTCAGCCTTCGGATACAGAGCAACGCAGAAAGTCCCTGTGCAATCGCCGTAGCCAGCGCAACTCCCGCCACTCCCATATCTAACTTAGCTACAAATACCAAATCCAGCACAATATTCAGGCCGCTTGCCACCAGCAGATACAAAAGGGCCGACATAGAATCTCCCAATCCTCTTAAGATTCCGCTCAAAATATTATAAAATGCCATCCCTGCAACGCCGATAAACAAAATCCTTAAGTACGACGTACACCAGTCCACAATCGTCTCAGGCGTATGCAGAAGCTCCAGAAGCGGACGCGCAGCCAGCGTTGCGAACACCATCACAATCAGCGACGCAATCGCCGTCAGAACAATCGAGGTACCTATCGTCTTAGACAACGCTTCCCTGTTTCTCGCCCCCAGATACTGGGATACCATAATTCCGGCTCCCATACTGATTCCCACAAATAACACAATCAGAAGATTCAGAATCGGCCCGGCGCTCCCGACCGCCGCCAGCGCATTATCCCCCACAAACTGACCGACCACCACGCTATCTACCGTATTGTACAACTGCTGCGCGATATTTCCAATCAGCATCGGCACAGTAAAGATAACAATATCCTCCCAGGGTTTTCCAACTGTCATATCCACTGGTGCAAATAATTTCTTGAATCCATTCATCACAAAACCATCACTTCATAAATTTATCAATCGCCTGATTCAGAAGCTCGATTGCTTCTTTATCATTCTCCTCTACGGCCTCCACAATACAGTGGTTGATATGATTCTTTAATACAACCTTTCCTGTATTATTGATTGCCGAGCGCACTGCTGCCAGCTGAATCAATACCTCGCTACAGTCTTCGTCCCTCTCCACCATGCGTTTTACCGCTTCCAGATGGCCGATGGCCTTCGACAAACGGTTTATAACCGCCTTCTTTTCCTCCATGCTGTGAATATGCCTGTGAGGACCGCTCCCATGCGCATGCTCCGTATCCCCCGCGTGAATATGGCTATGCGTCCCGCCTCGCCCATGTTCATGGGAAATACCGGCTGCATGCAGCTCCTCATGAGTCATTTCATGAATCTGCGCCCCGGACTTTCTCTGATTTAATTCTGTATTCATTCTACCCCGCCTCTTGATGTAATGTCATAGTGAGAGTATAACGAATCTTGCCCGCCGCGTCAACATGCCTTTTATTCATAATATCCGACCAGCTTCTCTGCATCTATGGCAATCTCTGTATCCCCGCTGCCCACGCAGGCAATTACAGGAACTCCGGTAAGTTCCTCTATCATCTTCCGGTTATCCCTGTGCATTTCATCCCCGGTATAATGATTCAGAATCATCCCCTTTGCCAGTATTCCATGGTTTTGCATATATTCCGAGGTTGTGACGGCCGCATGAATCGCACCAAGCCCCGCGTCCGCTACAATAAGAGCATTTAAGTCTAGTTCTTTTACCACATCTTCCAGAAGAATATGCCCGTTCTCATCCCATCTGACTGGACAGACAATGCCGCCGCTGCCTTCCACTGTAACATAATCGTACCTCCGGCATACTCTGTCATAGTCCTGCCGGATTCTGGCAAGAGACGCCGGATTCCCCTCCCGTTTTGCCGCCAGATGGGGAGACACTGCATTCTGATACAGATAGGAAATCATAGTCTCCTCTGGCTGTGTAATCCCGGAAACCTGTTTCACAAAGCCTGCGTCGCTGTCTGTAACAGACTGCGCTCCGGACAGAGCCGCCTTATAATATCCGGCACTCATTCCCGCCTCATGAAGCTTTTTCACAATCAGAGCCGTTACATATGTCTTCCCGACATCCGTACCTGTCCCTGTAAGAAATAATCCCTTACTCATTACACAATGCCTCCTGATATCCCAAGCGATGAATCATCGTCATATCCGACTCAATCGTATAGCCAGAGGTCGTCAGCATATCCCCGGATATCACCGCATTTGCCCCGGAAGTAAAGCAGGACTCGCCCTTGTCTTCCAGAAGCCCCCGGCCTCCCGCAAGGCGGATTGACGCATCCGGCAGAATGAACCGGTATACAGCGGCAATCCTTCTCATATCCTGAACTCCAAGCCGCGGGTTCTTCTCATAGGGGGTTCCCGGAATCGGGTTCAGCATATTCACCGGAACACTTTTTACTTCCAGCTCTCTTAAGGTAAGCGCCATATCAATCCGGTCCTCCGGCGTCTCCCCAAGTCCCATGATTCCTCCGCTGCAGACTTTAAGTCCCGCTTCTTTAGCCGCACGTATGGCGCTCAATTTATCTTCAAAGGTATGAGTCGTACAAATATTAGGGAAATTCCTTCGGGATGTTTCCAGATTGTTATGTACTCTTGTAGCTCCCGCTTCTCTCACTCTGGCGAACTGCTCTCTGGTAAGAAGCCCGAAAGATACGCAGACTTCTATATTAACCCTCGATTTTATTTCCCGAATGGCGTCGCACATTTCTTCTACTTCCCCGTCATTCAACGCCCTTCCTGAAGTAACAATTGAATATCGAAGCACGCCTCTTTTTGCATTGTACCGGGCCTGCCTGACAATCTCCCGCTTATCAAGAAGCGGATATTCTTCCGCTCCTGTATGGTAGAAGGCAGACTGGGCGCAATATTTACAATCCTCCGAACATTTGCCGCTCTTTCCATTAATAATAGTACAAATATCAAATCCATTTCCGCAGAAATGTTTGCGAATCTCATCGGCCGCTATACAGAGTTCCTCAAGGGGAGCCTCGTACAGCTCAATTGCTTCTTCCCTTGTAATCTGTCCGCCGTTTCGTACCTTTTCTTTTGCCTGAACAATCTGTTCCAGTTTGATTTGCTCTCTCTTTATCTGCTCTGTCAATTCCATATCCCCGCCTTTTTTCCGCATGAATGCATCTTATGTCTCCCTCTCAAATATCGTTACATTAATCCAGTGTAAATCCGCTCTTTTTCAGCCGGAGTCCCACTCCCGACGCTAGCAGACATAACACAAAGTCTCCCGGCATGTCCAGTGGAAAACAGGAAAGGAAAATAACTGCCAGCGTCGCGGGCGTATCCGCATAAAAATTAAGTATCATATATTTATAGAGGATTCCGATTACATAGGTTACCACAAAACCGGCCAGACATGCAATCAAAAAGTTTCTATAACTATTCTTCCGCCTCTCGCAAATCAATCCTGTTACAAATGCAGTCACAATAAAGCCCAGAAGATATCCGAAACTTGGCCGAAAAATATAGCCGATTCCCCCTCCTGCCGCAAAGATTGGAATTCCTGCCAAACCAAGAGCCACATAACATCCGACTGCCAGCGCTCCCCTTTTTCCTCCAAGAATTATACCTGCCAGCAAAACAAAGAAAAACTGAAGGGTAAAATAATCCATATAAGGCACCGGTATCTGAATAAAAGCGCCGACTGCTACCAATGCCGTAAACATTCCGCATAATACCAGCGCTTTGGCCGATAAAGTCTTTCCCACTGTCTGTTCCATAGTCTCATTCCTCCTGTTAATCGTAATCTGTAAATGTTTTCCTACACCATCACTATAAATCATATCATCCCGCGCCAAATTGTCAACCTTTTTATTTTATATAGTTAACAATCTTTTTTAGCATCCCCTCTTTATGAAAATTTAATTCCATGATACAATACTATCCATACGACAAAATATTTCAAACTACGACTCATAAAATGAGAGCGTGCCCTGCATTTTCAGACACGCTTTAAAAGCAAAGGATGAACTCTATGATTTTAAAAGAACAAAATTTTGCAGAACAGATGGAGCAAATCGTTGAACCTTACCTTGCCGAAAGGCGACAGGAGCGATTTCTCGAAAGAGAACAGAAAAGATTGATATACTGTGCCAGTTACCAGGCCGATGAACCCAGAGGACTGGTTCTGATTTCCCATGGTTTTACAGAAACTGCTGACAAATATTTTGAGCTTGCTTATTATTTTTTGAGAGCCGGTTTGCATGTATTTATTCCGGAACATCTGGGACATGGCCGGAGCACCCGGCTTGTAGAAGACCTCTCTCTGGTCCATGTAGAAGATTACCATACTTATGTAGATGACTTGCTGGCTGCGGCAGCCATAGCAAAACAGACTTACCCTGAGCTGCCTCTCTACTTATATGGTCATTCCATGGGCGGCAGTATTGCAGCATGCGCCGCTTCCGAGGAACCAGAACTATTTACCAGGCTGATACTGTCAGCTCCCATGATTCGCCCTCAAACCGGACGCATCCCTTTGACAGCAGTGAAGGCAATCATTCCGGTGAAGCTCAAATTAAAAAAGGATAAAGACTATCTCCCCGGCCATCATCCTTACGACAACACCGAAACCTTTGAGGCCAGCGCTTCCACCTCCAAAGCACGCTTTGATTATTACCAGAAGAAGAAGCAGTCGGCGCCGCTCTTCCAGATGAACGGCGCTACCAACAAATGGTTGTCAGAAGCGCTCCATATGGAACATTTTCTTCTAACTGAAGGCTGGAAACAAATCCGGATTCCTACGCTGTTATTTCAGGCAGAGCTTGATACCTTCGTCTGCTCCGGCCCGCAGGAACAATTCGCAAAGCAGATTCATCGACAGACCCCGGGACTGATTAAATTGATACGGGTTCCCGACGCAAAGCACGAGCTTTATAATTCTGCAAACGATATCTTAACCCCTTATATAGCAAAAATCCTCGCCTTTCTCCAATAGGCGGGGATTTAAGTTATCTTATTCCGACAAATAGCTTTCCATGTTTTCTAAAACTTTTCTGGTGAGCAGTTCATAGGACTGGTAAGTCTTCCCGGAGCAGCCGTTCATGCAGATGACATTCTCCTGATTCCATATCTCGTTCGCAATCTCTCCGATTGCCCCCTTACTGTCGCAGCAGAGGATATTCTCCCTATTTGAAATCCATTTCCTTAAAGCAGCCATATCCGACGCCGGGCCAATCGACGTATTTATCATAATCTTTTTATTACCTAATATCTGAAATTCCTTATCGTGAAGAAGAATTACATTCTTATTCAGGCAGGTGATAATTACTTCATTCTCTCTCAGCAAGTCCGCAAGCTCCATATACCGGATTCCCTGACTTTCCTTATCCGGCTTTCTGGTGCGGGAATAATAGGACACATCCGCCAGCATAAATCTTAGCGCCTCTGCAACCATACCGCCGGAAGTTCCCAGTCCGATAACTCCCACCTTCAAATCTGTCAGCTCCAGCGGCTGTTCCCTCCAGCAAGGATAATCATAACCATGAAGAATCCGAACCAGCTGATAAATTACATATTCCACTACTCCCCGGTCTCCATAATCCCGGACTCCGGTTACCTGTATTCCATGCTCTCTGGCATAGGCAATATCCACATTCGCGCTTTCTTCCGCATACAGACTGCAGCACATGCCTACATATTTCACATTCGGAACCTTCGACAAAACATCCTGGCCGATATAGGTCGTAAAGCTAACCAGAACCGCATCCGCGTCTCCAATTCTCTGTATGATTTCATCGTCATCTTTCGGAATATCCGGATACAGCACAACACAGTCCGCATATTTCTCCAAACGTTCCTTCCTATCCGGCGTCAGATTGATTGGTTCAACTGCTACAATTTTCTGAAATTTTTCCATTTTCCTACTTTGCCTGTTCTCTGTCTTTACAGGCTTCCTCCCTGAATCAGTATTTCTTTTATCTTCTTTAGTACCGCATCCTCCCGCATATTTCCAATGACCTGATAGGCAGTCTGTTTCAGATTCTCACTGGCACCGCCTACCGCATAGCTGAACTTCGCCTGCTTCAGCATCGGAATATCATTATCAGCATTGCCAAAAGCGGCCGTTTCTTCTGGCCTGATTCCATAATGCTCCTGAATTATGGACAGCGCCTTCCCCTTGTTGCAGCCTTTATTCATAAAATCCAGGAAGTTCTCTCCGGCAATACATACGTCCAGCTTCCCAGACCACCGCTTCTGCATCAACTCTTCTATCTCTTTACCGATTCCTTCTCTGCGCCATACTGACACCTTACAAATACCGGTTATTTGTGCCGCATCCTCCACATATTCCAAATCATAGGGATATGCCCGCATATGTGCATAATATTCTTCCTGTCCGTATGGAATATATCCAAGATCCGGTTTGCAGGCCATAATACTGTAACCCGGACATAATTCCTTCACATCCCTTGCAAGCGCCTGATAATCTTCGTCCGGAATCGCCATAGAAGTCTTGTAATCCTTCTCCCAGATATCGGTCCCGTTATCGGCAAGAATGAATATCTGATCCAGCACCGGCTCAAACAGCTTCTTCACGCAAGGTTTCTGCCTGCCGCTTGCCACTCCGATTAAAATCCCTTTTTTCCGGCATTCCCGAATCATCTCATAATACTCCGGATTGATGACGCTCTCTCCTTCCGGAACAACAGTGTCATCTACATCTGTGACTATTAATTTAATCATTACCTATCTCCTCATATTATTTACTCAGCGTATGCGATTACAACGGGTACTATGGCGAACTATTGGCTTTCCATATTTTCCCGCTTCGCTTTCTATAGTGTAATCTATCCGACCAGCCATTGCAAGCACTACCTGCAAACATTCGCACGCCGTCCTGTCATATACGGTTTACAAAATGCTGTCAGACCTGCCCGTAAGGCTTCGCTAAGCAAACCATAACATACAACAAAACGGCATGCATATCAGGATACTATATTCAGATAATAACGAACTTTTATTTTAAATCCTTACTGTATTATTTAACAGTTATAACCGCCCTGTCCCGAAGGAAATCAAAATTCTCATACACTCCGTCCAGCATAATCACGCAGGGACCGCTCGGCGCCAGCCCGCCGGAGAAATCAACGGTGCAGGCTCCATGCTCTTTCAGATGTCCGTTCACCTGCTCCCCTAAAGCGATAATATACATACTTGTACCTCCGATTGTAAACTCATCCCCCTCCTTCAGCGGTTCCACCGGAAGCCCGCCGTCAAAATGAACGGTAAAATCCCGCATGTCATTCCGCTTTCCTTCGATAACCAAATCAAACTGCTTTGACGCCTGAATCAATTCTTTCACTTCACTGCCTACTTCTGATATTCTGATTTTCCACTTCATAAAAATATCCCTCCCTTGATATAACTCAGGACAATAGTTCTCTGGCACAATCCACATCGACAATTAATATATTGACATATCCTCCCTTGATACAGGCTGTGATAACCTCCCTTTTGCCGCTTCCCCCGGTAACCAGAATCTTATTTGCCGTCCGCCGGTATTGTTCCATGGAAATTGCCGCAACCCGGCTGTTAAATTCGTCAAATGCTTCCGTATTTCCCTCTCCGTCAATAAACCGAAGTACCAGATTAGCCGCCGCCCCCCATTCTGTATAACGGGCCGACATCTCTTCCGTCACAAATCCCAGCCGTTCAATGGTAAGATGACTTAAATTGCCGCTGCTCATCCGGGAAATGCCTGATATCACCGTATTTAATTTCTTAAAATAGTCAAATATATAATTTACCGATTCTTCCTTTAGAAATTCCCGCATCAGCCCTTCATTGGAAAATACCGCCGGTGAGAAAAACGGAATGTGTTTCCCTCCGAATTTTCTTGAAAACGCCTCCGCCACCTGTGCAGACTGTACCTCCTCTGTTCCAAGCCCTCCTACAATCGGCACAAAGGTACAATCCCGCTTCCTGCACTCCAGACTGGTATGTGCGATATTGCGCAGGGTACTTCCCACAGACACGCCAACATAGTCTCCATCCTTCAGCAGTCTGTCCAGATAGTCTGCCGCCCGTTCGTTCAGTTTGGTAATCCGGTCTTCCTTAGAATCCAGCGGACTGCTCTCCGCAACAATTACATCCCTCAGATGGAATTTCTCCATTAACTGCCGCTCCAAATCATCATACATATACTGGCTTACATGGTGAACTTTAATTTCAACAATTCCAAGTTCTCTTCCCATCTTAAGCATCCTGGATACTGACGACTTGGAAATCCCTAAATAATCTGCAATCTGATTCTGCCCCAAATTGTCCTCATAATATAAGCTGCAGCACTTATATATCAACCTGTGGTCGTCTACTATTTTTCGCATATTGTTTAACTCCCGGGAATCATTTCTCTAAGTACTTATAGCTGTATTATATTGCTCCTTCCGTTAGAATACAAGTTTCTGTATCTGAAAATAGGCGTAAATGCTGTTTTGAGAGAGAAATTTCTGAAATTATTTTCTATATCACCTCTTCTCTGTTACTGGTTGAAATTACAGTTCAATACTTGAATCTCCAGGGAAGACAAGCTATACTATTTGTTGGCGGATAATACGACGTATTTTTTATAGAGATGTATAGAAAGGATTTTTACGAATGAAATTAATGATTGCATCCGACATCCATGGCAGCGCTCACTATCTTCGCATGCTTCTTGAAAGACACAAGTCAGAACAACCGGACAAACTCCTGCTTCTTGGGGATATTCTCTATCATGGTCCAAGAAACAATCTCCCGGCAGGCTACTCCCCGAAGGAAGTAATCAGCCTTCTGAATCAAATAAAGGAAGATATCTTATGCGTCCGGGGTAATTGCGATACGGAAGTAGACCAAATGGTACTGGAATTTCCGATTATGGCAGATTACTGCATTCTCTACGAACAGGGACATCTGATATTTGCTACCCATGGTCATCACCACAACACTAGTAATCCTCCTATGCTCAAAGAAGGCGATATCCTTCTTCACGGTCACACCCACATACCGGCCGCCGAGGAATTTGACGGCAAATACTATCTGAATCCCGGCTCTGTCTCTATTCCGAAAAACGGCAGCGCACACAGTTATATGATGTTAGAAAACGGGTTATTTACCTGGAAAGATTTGAATGGAAAGCCGTACTTAAACAAAAGATTATTTGGAGTGACAGAAAATGAATCGAAATAAAAATGCTTTTTTCAACGGAATCCGGGACGGATTCCCCATTGCTCTTGGATACTTCGCAGTAGCGTTTTCTCTGGGAATCGTAGCAAAAAAGGCGGGCCTGAATCCATTTCAGGGTTTTCTTTCCAGTATGCTGAATCACGCTTCTGCGGGAGAATACGCAGAATTTACTGTAATCATGGCGAATGCGCCCTATTTTGAGATGGCATTTGTGATACTGGTAACCAACATCCGGTATATGCTGATGAGCTGCGCTCTGAGTCAGAAATTTGATTCCGGCACCTCCCTGTTTCACCGCTTTCTGGTAGGATTCGGCATCACAGACGAAATCTTCGGAATCAGCATCGGAAGATGCGGTGCTTTGAATCCTTACTATAATTACGGAGCCATGGCCATCGCCCTTCCTGGCTGGTCTGTCGGCACCGCGCTCGGAATCGTGGCCGGCAATGTTCTGCCCGCTTCTCTGGTCAGTGCGTTAAGCGTTGCTCTGTACGGCATGTTTGTGGCAATTATAACCCCTGTGTCCAAAAACAATAAGATTGTCGGCGGCGTTGTGATTGTAAGCTTCTTAGCAAGCTTCCTGGTGTCTAAGATTTCCCTTTTCAGCCAAATGTCCGACAGCATGAAGATTAGTCTCCTGACAATACTCATCGCCGGACTGGCCGCTTATTTCTTCCCTGTGAAGGACGAAGCAGAAGAAGTACAAGAAATAGAAACTCATGCAAAGGAGGTTCCGAAATATGACGCATAATATTTATCTGTACATATTCGTTGCGGCTTTCGTTTCCTGTTTAATCCGGGTACTGCCGCTGACTTTAATCCGCGGGAAGATTAAGAATCCCTTTATCCGCTCATTTCTCTACTATGTTCCCTATGTAACCCTTGCAGTAATGACCTTTCCTGCAATTGTTACGGCGCCCCAGATTCCCCTTGCAGGAATCCTTGCATTAATTGCAGGAATAATTGCGGCATGGAAAGGGATGAATATGATAGGAATCGCAGTGCTGTGCTGCGTGGTGGTATTTATCTGCGAGTCGGCGGCCGCATATATCCTGTAGCGTTACCGTTCAGAGGACCGATATTATATCCGCCTTACCGGATGACGGATGACTGTGCGGAGGCGTTCTTCTTTGGTCCGTCTTGGGTCGCTGAGATAGATTTCATGATGAAACCGATTTTCGGTAAAATCTGCTTTAACCCTCTGCTCCCTCATGTAGTCATTCATCCGCTGAATCGTCTCTGGCTCCGCATCGTAGCTTCCCATGTGCATGCACTGTACGCACAGCCCTTCCCTGTAGGTAAAAAACCGGACTTTAGAAAAATCGCTTTTCTTTTTCTCAGAAGCCTCTGCAACTGCCCAGTCAAAAATCTCTTCGGTCACAAATTCCGGCAGCCGTATCATAGAGAGCCACTCGAAACTCTCCTTATGCGCATAATCAATTCCCTCCATGCCCTGCTGCCACCAGAGCCCCTCCAGAGGCGGAACCACATAAGGGAAATACCCTTCAATCTTTTTACTACCTTTATAGCTCATTTTAATGGTAAAAGCAATTCCATACAATAACTGCATGGCCGCCTTATACTCTCCA
>CAOKJI010000011.1 GCA_948468495.1 uncultured Dorea sp.
AAATAATAGGGAATGAATTAAATACATAAATAATATTCAATACAGTACTAACCGTCAGCGAAGAGCTTACTAACGGAATCGTAATTCGGAACAGCTTCTGCCAATAGTTTGCGCCGTCTACCGTCGCCGCCTCATAATAAGTCCCGTCAATGGACTGAAGACCCGATAATACTGTAAATGTTACAAAGGGAATCGTAACAAAGATACCGCAGGCAATCTCCCATGCAAACCAGGCTCCCGGCGACGCCGTCCAGTTTACCGGACTATTAATAATCCCCAGCCTCATCAAAAGAGTGTTTAACGTACCATAATCTACATCAATAATAAACTTCCAGATACTTGCCTGTACAACCAATGTAGTAGCCCAGGGAAAAACTACAATTGCCCGGGCAATCTTACGGCCTTTAAATTCATTATTTAGCAAAAGCGCCAAAATAAATCCAAGCAGCGTAGAAAGACCGACTACAGCCACCGTCCAGACAAGTGTATTCTTCAAAACCATTGCAAACGTAGGCGTGGACAGCACTTTCGCAAAATTCTCAAATCCAACAAACCCTTTTATCAGACCTGCCCTGGTAACTTTACTTAACGCCATCCTGAACACAAACGCAATGGGAATCAGGATAAACACAGCCATTAATATAATGCTGGGTAAAATCCAGATATAAGGTTCTATTTTTTGTATATTTTTCTTCACAAGTTCACCTCATTAAATTAGAAAATGAGCCGAGCCATATCAGCCCGGCTCTGGAATCCCGCCCGAAGCAGGGATTCAAATTCTTTCCATAAGACCGCTGCCGCCGCTCATTCCATTTACGGAGCAATCTCTCCCTGTAAATTATCAAGCTGTTCCTGAACGCTTTCGCCTAACAATGCATTCTGCTCAACGTCAATTACACCCTGCTTAACATCTGCCCACTCAGCCTTAGCTGTCGGATAGAACTTACAACTTCCTACAATCTCAATCCACTCTGCCATTGACTCGTCTTCTGCTGCAAGCGCTTCGCCGCCAGTGGTGGTTGCAGGCAGGAAACCTTCCATATCAACCCACTCTGAATAACGTGCATCTTCATAGAAGTAGTCAAAGAATGTGGTAATTGCAGCCAGCTCTTCATCAGAGTAATCATTGTCAAAGCACATAAATCTGTCCATAACGCCCTGAGCTACAGAAGTACCGGTATTACTTGGAATCGGCGCAATACCATAATCTACTTCATTGCCATTCTCAGCGATATAGGTCGGAAGGCTGTTAGGAGCAATCAGCATAGCAATCTTGCCAGTACCAAAATTATCCTGCAGATCATAACGCGTATCATTCGCCGGATCTGTATTGGTATACTCACTATCTACAAGACCGATTGCAAACTCAATCGCTTCTACATTCTCCGGACTATTCAATGTCCAGTTACCGTCAGCGTCTGTAAAATCTCCGCCATTATTCCATACATAGTATGAGAATGCAGCCTGACCTTCATCAGTGGTCATATCAATGCCCCATGGATAAACATCCGGGAATTTCTCTTTAATCTTCTTGCAGGCTTCCGTCAGCTCGTCCCATGTAGCAGGTACCTTCTCTACTCCTGCGTCCTTCAGAATCTGCTTATTATAAAACATTGTACGAACAGAAGCAAGATCCGGTATAGCCCAAATCGTTCCGTCAATATCCGACTGCTCTAAAAACGCCTCGTACATCTTGCCATATGTCTCTTCGGATACATAATCCTCTGCCGGAAGTAACAAATCATCAGCCTGATAATCAGCAAATACGTCAATATTCAGAATATCTGGCGCCTGATTATTAGAAATAAGCGTTGTTACCTTGGAAGAAATATCATTCCAGGAAATAACTTCTACTGTCAAATCAATATCCGGGTTATCTTTCTCAAAATCAGCTTCAAATCCCTTCCACCATTCTGCAGTATTCTGTCCATACTGAGCCGCTACTACACTAATCTCTGTCTTGCCGCTGCTCTCCCCGCCTTCATCTTTAGCTTCACCGCCTGAATCCGCTTCAGAACCTCCTCCACATGCAACCAGTGATAAAGCTGTCACCAAACTCAGGGAGAGCGCAATAAATTTTTTCATACTTTTCCTCCTTTTAAACGCATTGTAAATATCAAAATACAAACATCTGTCATTCCTATCAATAAAATATCTTATACAATTAACCGAATTGTCTGTCAAATTATTTCTACTCGGTCTCATGATACGCCGGCGATAATATATTACAAATAGCACAAAGAAAGAATATAAAATACCTTGACATTTATACAATACTACCAATTTGTTTAAGGCTATATTATCATGTCAGCCGGCAAGTGTCAATATAGGGAAATGAAAATCTTAAACTTTTATGAACAATTTTTCCTGTTTGTCAGAAAAACAGATAATATGTCAAAAAATTCTCACAAAACTCCCGGCAACACATAAAAAAAGATTGTACACCAGCACAATCTTCATAATTATTGTTACATTATCTTTCTTCATTTTCAAAACACCGTATTACCTTACATGGATTTCCCACCGCTACACAATTAGCCGGAATCGAACGGTTTACAACGCTTCCTGCCCCGATTACGCTATTTTCTCCAATAGTAACCCCCGGTAGAATAATGCTGCCTCCCCCTATCCATACGTTATCCTTAATTTCAACCGGGCTTGCATAGGTTCTATAATAATCTGTCTTCTTATCTTTCCAGCCTGAAACATAACGCTCCTGCGGTAATACTGGATGTGTGGCGGTATAAACCTGCACATTTGAAGCTATCAACACCTGATTTCCAATATAAATGGGTCTGTTGTCTACAAACGTACAGTTTATATTAATGATTACATCATTTCCAATAAAGATATTACTTCCATAATCACAATAAAACGGCGTATCAATCGCCACATTTTCTCCTATCCCCCCTAACAGTTCACTCAGTATTTCCCTTCTCTTCTCCCCGTCCCGGTAATCAGAAAAATAATATTCTCTTGTCAAGTCTCTTGCACGTGCAATCCTCTCTAATGTTTCCGCATCTGCAGGTGGAATATAATCCATTTCTTCGCATCTCATAACTGTCTTCTCCTCTCTATATTGAGGTGAAGAGCATGACGGCTCAACATCATGCTCCCCGTATGAAAAAATATATACATTACGCCGGCTTCTCTATGGATATAAGTATAAGGCTTTCCCTGTTAATAAACTATCTTATACCTGCCGGTTTCTATCATTATTCTGCCATTTACGGCGATACTCCAGAGGCGTGCAGCCCATATATTCCCGAAATACCTTGCCAAAATAACTGCTGCTGCCCAGACCGCATGCCTGACCGATTGAAGTAACTGACTCCCTCCCCTTTGCCAGCATACGGCAGGCCATCTGCAAACGATAGTTTTTCAAATACTCTGCGGGCGTAATATGCAAACAGTCGCGAAATACCCGAAAACACTCCCTCTCACTTAAGAACGCAGCGGCAGCAAGCTCCGAAACGGATAGTTTCTCTGCGTAATGCTCGTGAATATAAATCATCATCAGCTTAATCTTATCATCCGCCCTGTCATACTCTTTCTTATCCTGCAGCACAGAATACGAATCTTTAAAAATAGAAAGCCATATTTCTGTCAAAGCCTCCCGCAGCCTGATTTCATATCCAAATTCCTGCTCTGAGAATCGAAAAGCATCCCGAATCAGAGATAAAATCTTCTCATGCCGGGGATTGCCCGGGCCAAACGAAATAACTTCTATTTGCGGCGCCGTCACAACCGGCAGAATATATTTCTTATCTATCCGGCTTCCCCGCTCTCCCGCAATAAGCGACACATCAAAAATATGAAGTTTCTGCACAATCCTTCCGCCCTCCGGTTTTGTCATATGCAGGATATTGGAATTTACCATTCCTCCTGTCCCTTCTGAAAATGAATACTTTCCCTTTGGCGTATGGTATTCCAGTCCTCCGGTCTCCATAAAAAACAGCTCTATAGCCTGGTGCCAGTGCCATGGCACAAAACGCCCCTCGTATTTATCCAACTCTGCACAGGTAGCTATATAGGGAAACTCTGCAGTAAAATCAGGCAGCATTTCCTCCCTGCTGCCTGTATAAAATTCTATACCGCGAACAATTCTCATCCCTGCTTCCCTCCCATACTGATAGGTTCCACCGCATTTTTCATTTATACTGCCGCATGCCCATGAGCGTCAGGACGAATTTTTAGTCTCATCCTCCGACTTCCGCCTGCAGGCAATTCCATATTCATCACCACAATTGAGCCCAGTACCAATAGAATTCCAGCCATATTCACGATTCCAACTTTCTCTCCAAATACCAGTACGCCAATTACGACTGCAATTACATTCTCCACCGACGCCACCACAGGAACCTTGCTGCTTTCTTTGATTCTGCTGACTCCGCTGAAGTAAATGATATAACATATCCCGGTAGGAATCAACGCGTAGATAAAACCATAGAACAATACGCCCGCATCCAGCGGGTTATCTACCGTCGTCCAGGGACGACCGAACAGCCCAAGAAAAATTGCCCCAAATAGAAAATTATAGGTTGCCACAACATAGGCGGACGCTTCCCCGGACGCAATCCGTCCGAATATTCCCACCAGAGAATAACAGGCCGCAGAAGCGAGCCCAAATAACAGCCCCGACGCCGCTAAGGATACGCCGTTTAAACTTCCCCCGGTAACGGTCAGCGCGCATCCAATCAGATTTAATATCATTGCCAGATACTTATTTGACCCGAATCTTTCACGAAATAGAAAATAAGAAATCACACTGGCAAATGCCGGCGACATATACGTCATCACACAGGCAAAAGAAACCCCCAGTGAATTAATCGCCGAGCTGTATACATAATTGTAAAGTGCCTGACACACCAGCCCCAGCAAAGCACAGGATATCAGTGTGTTCCGGCCAATCTTAAAAGCTTTCGGTCCCTCTTTAATCAAGGTAATTACCGTAAGAATCAAAAAACTAAGCACAATCCTGACAAATCCTGTATACGCCGAAGATGAACCCGCCCCCTGCATCAGCTTCACAAACAGCCCGTTCGTCCCCCACAGACACCCCGCAATAAATATACATCCGTAGCTTTTCCATGCCCCATTCATCCGTAAATTCCCTCACATTCTCTGTAGATTACTCTTTCGTAAAATTCACTCCACGAGAGAATCTATCACCGGCGCAATAAATTGTCAATATCATTGTTTCATCTGATTTCTTATACACGCATAAAATTTTCTTATTACCAAATCTTCCTCCGACAAATGGATATAAGCTTTTATAAAAAGTAACTTCAGAATTTCTTAAGACATTTTACAAAGTTTTTAACACACTGACACATTCCATTCATAATTGTTTGATATAGTAGATTTATCAAATGAAGACGGTAGTTGTGCTCTACAGGGGAGTAAGTATGATTACCGGACTTCGACTAAAAACAATTCCCTTTACATAGATAAAAGGATGCCGCATACAAAGCGAAGCATCCTTTTTTATTTCTTTTTCAGCGAATCGCATTTACCGGACAGGCTTTCTTACAAGCTCCGCACCGAATACATTCTGGATGATTTGCATGTTCCACCGGATTCACCTGCATCTTACACACCTTCGCGCAGACTCCGCAGTCCACGCATGATTCCTTATCTACCCGATAACGGAATACCGATATAGGATTGAATACCGAATAAACGGCCCCCAGCGGACATATGTATTTGCAGAAAGGCCGGTAAATCAATATCGACAGAAAAATTGTCGCCAGCAGAACGGCATTTTTCCAGGCGTACAGCCACCCGATAGCTCCCCGCATAGATTTGTTCAGCAGCACCAGAGGCAGTCCGCCCTCCAATGTCCCCGCAGGACAGATGAACTTACAGAAATAAGGCGCGCCCTGTCCAAGAATATCTACTACAAACATGGGAAGCAGAATAACAAATACCGCCAAAATCATATATTTCAGTTTGCGGAGCGCCTTATCTCCCCGGAAGGTCTGAAGCTTCTTTGGAAATGGAATCTTATGAAGCAAATCCTGAATCAATCCAAAAGGGCATAAGAATCCACAGACAAATCTTCCCATCAGCGCGCCGATAAACACCAGAAACCCAGCCGCATAGAAAGCAATTTTGAAGTTCCAGCTGCCAACTACCGCCTGTATTGCGCCAATAGGACAGGCTCCCACAGCTCCCGGACAGGAGTAGCAGTTCAGCCCGGGAACGCACAAATTCTTAAGCCTCCCTCTGTAAATCTTCCCCTGGATAAATCCCAGCAGATAACTGTTCGTAACAAGCGCCCAAAGCGCCTGAAACCCATGACGTTTCCATTCATTGACACCGATATATCTGCTTTGATTCTCACTCTGGCTTTCATTTTTATTTGCAGACTGATTGATACTTTTGTTCTTATCCAATTCCAATACACTCCATACAGATATTCACAGCTTTTCCGAAAACGACTGCCATCTCTCCCCGGTAAATCCCGAACCCCATCAGGATAAGCCCGGTTGCAACAAGCAAAATTCCAATCCGGCGGGACCTGAATACGCGTCTCATTTCTTCACTCCTTCCAGCTCTTTCTCCACAATCCCCTTCCAGTCATCAAAGGAATGCGCCCCCACATAAGTCTCACCTACAATATTTCCCTCTGTATCTACAAAAAATGTCTCCGGAATCGCATCAATTCCCGAAAGCCGTCCGTTCATCAAACCACTATCCGGTATCAGAAACGGATATGCCGCTCCGGTCTTCTCTGCCAGAAGCTTCGCATTCTTCACAGCTTCCTCATCTATACTTCCAGAACTGTCAACAGCGTCCAGAACAATTCCAATCACTTGCACATCCTTGTCCGCCATTTCCTGATTCAGTTTCTCCAGCTCCGGTATTTCTTTGATACAAGGTCCGCACCAGGTCGTAAATACATTTACCATAGTCAGGTCACACTCTGCAAATATTTCCTGTGTATAGGCGGTGCCCCCGATATCCTGCATCTCAAATTCTCCCAGATTCTCAACGTTAGCCTCGCCCTTTTCAGCCGTTTTATCTTCGGACGATTCCCCCTTAGAGCCACAGCCATTCAGTAACGCTAAGCTGCACACCATGCATAAAATCAATGCACAGAACGTCTCTTTTCTAACTTTCATCATAGTTAATAACTCCTTTTCTATCATTATGGTTAATCAGCGTAATCTTTCCACTTTACAGCAATGCTTCTTTGTCTGCCTGTCATAGCTGATGCCAACCGCCAATACTCTTCCTGTATACTTAGACGGTTCCCCCAGCTTTCCTTCAAACCGAAGCGCATATCTCTTATCTTTAATCTGCCGGACTGCATTCTCCGGCGTACTGTCTATTTTCAACTCCAAAATCAGTGCGTCTGCTTCTTTACGTTCCGGATAGAAAATAAAATCCACATATCCTTCTCCCGCTTTATCCTCACGCTCTACACGGTACTTATCCCTGGCAGCCAGATATACCAGATTGACCACCGCTGACAGTTCAATCTCACTATTGTAAGAAAATATGGGCGATTCCGTATCATGTGCAAATTTTAAAATTGACGACATCGTATCTGTATCGCCCGCAAGCGTAGCCTTCAGCATTTTTTCCGATTCCTTCGCCAGATTATGGATATAACCCAGGCTTTCATTCGATAGCAGCAGCTCATTAAATTGCTCCATTAATTCTCTGTTTGGAATAAAAACCGCTCCGTCCTCGTAAGTCAGCAGACCATACACAACCATTGCCGAAAATATCTGATTTTTTGTATTCAATTGTGAAGAAGTAGCCGCATATCCCTGCAGTTTGATTTCTATGCGTTCTCCCGACACCATCAGCGCCAGATCATCTCTGACGTCTTTTATATTATTACGAATATAATAAAAGATCTCGTCATACGGGCCGGAACTTGTCCAGTAATTACTAATCTGATTGTCCGTCAGCGCCCCTACGACAGAACGGGGATTGTACAGTCTGACGCCGGCCGCCGTATGGTACCCATCATACCATTCTGCAAGGCATTCCCTCGTAATCTTTGGACGCCCGGCCGTCCTCTGATATATCTCAAATAACCGGTCAACTTCCGCATCTAAAAATCCGAAGTATTCACTGTATTTTTCTTTCGTCGCCATATCATACTCTTTGAACATATTTATCTCAGAACCGCTGGAATACTTTGCGATTGGCAAAATACCCGTCATATATGCAAATTCCACATAAGCCTGCCCTTTCAGCAAATCCCGCAGAAATTCAAGAAATGATTTCTTATCCGCCTCCGTAATAAAATCCTTATGAAAAATAGCATCCCATTCGTCCATTACGAATATAAATTTTTCCCTTTGATGCTCAAACACCTCCTGAAGATTATCCCAGACAGCTCCATCTGTATCGAGTCTCAGTTCGCCATAGACTTCCATCAAATCCTGATTCATCCCATTCTGAATCCGTTGAATATATTGCTCATAGCTCTTACAATCTCTCGGCAGCCTGCTGAAATCAATATATATCACATGGAAATGATTTAGATAATCATAGAAATACCCGCTCTCTGCAATCTGAAGACCGGCAAAAAGTTCACTTGCATCCGACGCCCTGCCAAAAAAGGCCGCCATCATATTAGCCATGACACTCTTACCAAACCGGCGGGGCCTGGTTATGCAGAAGTACCTCTGTCCGTCAATTCGGACATCAGAGATAATCTTCTCAATCATGGAAGACTTGTCTACAAAAAAACGGGTACCCGCAATATCTTTATACGCTTCAAAAGGATTGATATTATTTAAATACCTTCCCATACACATCACTCCTCTGGATTGTTCTCAGGTTCTGATTTCCCGCAGCTCTGCGGTTATTCATGCTCTGCGGGCTGGCGGCTTATCGGCTTTCCAAGGATTCTAAAACTTCTTTATATTCTTCCGGCAATTCCAGCTCCGGCTTGTCATGAATTCGGAAGGCCAGCTTATCCGTCCCTTCCAGCACTTCCTCAAGCATATCCGGTATTTCTAACAACTTCTGACGGCAATAAAGCGCGCTGTTTTCGTCTCCTGCCTCCGCATAGAGCCGGATACCAGTGTACAGCATATCAAAATAATCCAGATATTCCTCCAGTTCATATCTCGCCAGCGCAATGGCCTGCCGCTTGTATTCAATCATCGCCTCAAAATCGCCTTCCGCATATGCCAGCCTGGCCTTTGCACTATACGCCAGCGACACAGACTGATTCCAGAACAATATCTTATCCGCCAGCTCTTCCATCTCTTCCGTATCTTCCGCCTGAGACAGCATCCCGAGCCATGCGCCTGTACATCCGGGATACACAGCGGAAGCTGCCTTAAGATTCCCCGTTCGGTACAGGCCGGATGCAATCCCAAGCCAGCAGTTCACAATGATAAGAATCCCGGCAGCTATCTGAACCCATATCTTCCCGCCGCTCTTCCATACCCGTCCGGTCTCCAAATCCATCACCAGCAGAAGCACGAATCCGATAACAATAAACTGCAAATCAAAATCGAACATGCTGTGCGCACATATGGCAAACAGCAGCATACGGCCTGTCAGCCCCGTTTCTTTCTTCATAAAGCTCTTTACAACCGCCGCCGCAGTTAGCAGAGCCGGAACCCAGCCCACATCCAGAAGAACCTGCAGGAACTCATTATGAATATTCATAACCGAATAAACGCCTGTCTGAAATGACCCCTGCAGATAATAGTATCCCATGTAGCCCAAACCAAAAGGGTGCCTAATAATCACCGGCAAAGCATCCTTAAAGTAAAGCAGACGCCCCAGAAATGTACTGGCATGGAGGGAAGACGTCAGATACCTCCCTACATTCGACACATTGCCAGTCAATACTGCATACAGAGCCGTTACCGCCACCATCACAGCCAACAGCAGAAGCAGCGCCCCCCGAATCCTGCGATTTTTATGAAAAATAACCATTCCCAGCATGACAATCAGCAGAACCGCAAATGCGGTACGACTCCCTGTCAGGGCAACCCCGAATAATAAAATCACACACCCGGGAATCTGCACCTTGCTCCAGGTATCCTTCCCCGCCAGTATCACAACGCCCGCAATCAGGAATAACGCAAATGCATTTGGATACTGGAAAAATCCCGCAAGCCTTCCATTTACCAGAAAATACTTCTCCAGCGCCGGTATCCAGCTAAGCGCAAAGGAAAGTACGGTCATCAGACATCCGGATACCGGAACCAGATCCAGAAGCTTCACTCTCTCTTCCGCCTTCTCCTGCATCAAAACCAGCGCAAACAACGGCAGCGGAAGGAATTTTACAAATCCAAATACAGCCATCCCATGATCCACCGCCCAGACTGCGCTGACTCCATACATCAGCGTCAGCACCAGAACAGAAATCAATGTTAAATTAACCCGAAGCGTCAGTCCGCCGGTTCTTCTCACAGAATACAGAAGATATCCGGCAAGAAATATCGTAAATACACAGGAAACTGCTTCGTAGAATCCTCCCCACAGGAACGGGGCAATCAGCAGAAAACCCTGTAATATGCGCGGGTCAGGCGCGGCTGCAGGCATATACGCCGCAGCGGCGTTTTTGGATACCTCGGTCCTCTTATTTTTAGTATTCTGAATAATTTTTTGATTTGCCGACTTCTTACTTGCTTTTTTCTTCTTAGACATTGTCATACCTCTTTAGATTCTCCGGCGTAAATCCTTTTGATTTCCGCCCGAAAAAGTATACCCTTCGGGCATCCCATTATGGCCATGCGGCCGTTTCACAAGGTGTTATTCTCTGATACATCTCTTTCTTTTGTTACACCTGTATATATTCCCAGGCCATGTCACACTCTTTTTTATTATGAGCAATGCCAATGCATAACACCCGTCCGCCAAATCCCGCATAATAATGATTGTCCATAATCTGTCCGAGAGCCTTACCTTTAAGTTTCCTAATATCCTCCCCCTGTTTAAATTCAATTACGATATGACACGTTCCCTGATTCAATGCCTCTAATACGATATCGCTTCTCCCAAATCCCGTTTCCAGATTACTTGTCACTTTATATAATCCGCGCAGACTGATACACATACCAAGAAACAACATGTGATACGCATTTTCTTTCGCATCAAAATAACTCGTACAGGATATCACAATCTCCTTGTAAACAGACATAAAATGCTCAATATCGCCATCCTGCAGATAACGGAACATTCCCCGCAGACTGTCGTCAGATACATGCGCCTGCTCCGCCACAATTTTCTGCAGCTCAGACCTCACCTCGTCATTCGGTATACGCATCCTCATGAGCGTATTATCATAATCATCTATTACCGTCACATAACCGGAATTTACCAAAAGTCCCCATAAGCTCTGTGTATCCTGAACTTCCATAAAAGAGGTTTCCAGATTCACCCCTGCTGTTGTTACCCCTTCTTCAATCAGAGTATCAAAATCTTTTCTAAAATGATCCCCCGCACTGCCAAGCGACTTCTTAACCAGATAATTCGTAGACGTATTAACCCAGTAATCGCCTAATTTTCTATTCTTAGCATAATTTAAAACAGACCAGGGATTATAGATATCAATTCCGCCAAACTGATATCCGTCATATTTTTGCTTTACTTTCTCTGTAAGCCCAAGCCCATAATGTTCCAACACAGACTCGGTCTCATCCGCTGTCATTCCGAAATACTCTACATAATCCCTGCAGACAACCGAATATACCTGCAGATTATTCAGCTTTGAAAAAATACTTTCTTTCGCCACTCTCTGGACTCCTGTCAAAAGCGCCTGGCTGACATACTCATTTCCCTTTAAAGCAGCTCCATACATCACCGTAAAGAAATCTCCCATCTCTTCCCTGCAGCCATTCTCAAAGCTATTTTGCACAGGCTGGTCATATTCATCAATGAGAAGAACCGCCTCTTTCCCATAAAAACGCCAGACAGCCGTCAGCAGGTACTGAATGGAAAACGCCAGATCCGTTCTGCCAAGTTTCTTATCCAAACCATCCCGCAATGTCTGGTAGAACTGAACATAATACAAATCCTCTCTATCCGCTTTTCCATCAAATATCTCATAATATCTCCGGTATTCCTGAAAAATGCTATTCCAGACGGACTGCATAAGCTCTTCCGGATTCTCTCCTGCGCAATCCTTGAAGGTAAAATATACGACTGGTCTTGAGTTAATCTCCCCGGCGCACTCCGTATCCATAATCTTTAGTCCCTGAAAAAGCTCCCTGCTGTCTCTTGTAATATCCAAAAATTCCCGGAGCATCGTCATATTAAGCGTCTTACCAAATCTCCGCGGACGTGTAATCAGCGCCGCCGTATCCTTCTTCTCCAGAAATTCCCTGATAAACAGGGACTTATCCACATAATATTCTTTTTTCTCCCGCACTAACCGGAACTGGTCGTTACCGATAGGAAGCGTCTTATTCATATCAATTTCCTCCAAAGCTTTTTGGCGTTTTCCAACAGAAGTTTGATAATCCAACAGATACCGCAATTATTTCAAATTCTTTAGATTCCTGATGCTGCGTAACCTATCTCCACAAATTATTTTAACTGCTCCCTCTTTTTCGTATCTCCATGCTACCATAAATTTGAAACATTTTCAATCGCGTCTCCCGCTGAGGATTGTGTCAAGTGTTCGTTGGCACTTGAGTAAACCGAAAAACATCAGCCAGTGCGCGCTCCTGACACATGAACAACAACTACAGATAGTCACAATTTATACGTTGTTCAGCAGACGCAGATTGAATCGTTACCATTCATACGTTGACCAGTATACAGTAGATTGAAGCAGGCGAATGTCTCTTAGCAGACAATTCAGGAGCGTTTTTAATGGAGATGAGATAGCGGCTTACCTACAGAACCTGCCACTGGC
>CAOKJI010000012.1 GCA_948468495.1 uncultured Dorea sp.
GGAGAATGACAAAGAAGTTTTGCCGGCGCACATCAGCGAAGATGTACTTGAAGAAGCGATAAAAGCCAGCGGTCTGTCTGGCGAAAGGATAACAAGACAAACTGCTTATCAGACGGAAAAAGATAGTCTGGTCTTTACAATCGGGACGGCAGGCGAAGAAGCAGACTGTGTTAAACTCAAAGAGAAGCTGAAATCGGCAATTTTGGCAGATGATTATTCGGTAATGGAATGTCCTGTTACTGCCGGAAATGTAGACGAGGCTGATCTGGATACGATTTATCGGGAGATTTATAAAGAGCCGGAAAATGCTACCTTAGATCCCGCAAATCATTATCAGATTAAAGAATCTGTGCCAGGAGTACGATTTGACAAAGAAAATGCCCGCAAAGCTTTAGAGACAGCGGAAGAAGGCAGCCAGGTTACCATAGAGCTTATCAAAGAAGAACCTGAGATTACTGCGGCGGATTTAGAAGAGCATTTGTTTGTGGATAAGCTTGCGTCTTACAGTACTCAGGTGAGAGGGACGGCAAACCGGAAAGACAATATCAGGCTTGCAGCGGAAAAATGCAACGGTAAGATTCTTCTAAGCGGCGATGTGTTTTCCTATAATAATACCGTTGGAGAACAAACGGCGGAGACGGGCTATAAGCTGGCCAATGCTACGATGGACGGTCAGATTGTCCAGGCTTATGGAGGCGGAATCTGTCAGGTGTCATCGACCATATTTGCGGCGGCTTTGTATGCGAATCTGAGTATCAAAGAGAGATGGGAGCATGAATATGTCTCCAGTTATATTGATGCGGGTATCGACGCGGCGGTAGCCTGGGATATGCTGGATTTGAAGATTGGCAATGATAAAAAATATCCGGTACGGATTGACGTGGCTTATGCAGATGATATCCTGACGGTAGATATCTGGGGAACGCGAACGGATAACGCTGCGGTAGAGATTGACACGCAGATCGTAGATGATTCCGACGGAAAGCTCAGTGTGCAGACGAACCGGAGAGTTCTTAATGAGGATGGGGGAAAGACTTTTGTAGAACAGGTAGCGTATAGTACCTATATCCATTAATGACGTCACTGGCTTCTTTTTCGAGCCATAGAAGGTGTACAGCCGTATATTTTTTTAAATGTTTTATTGAATAACTTCTGATTGGTGAATCCATTGGCCTCCATAATTTCGGTTATGGGGGCGTCTGTATTCTGCAGCTCCTGGTAAATATGGGAGATTCGTACTTCATTCACGTACTGCAGGAAAGAGATACCCATATGCTTTTTGAAGAAACGGCAGAAATATTCCTTATTCAGTCCCAGCAGCGCAGCCGCTTCACAAAGAGACAGAGGTTCTTTAAAATGTTCAATTACAAAGGTGATAAGTTCCTGAAGCCGTTGGTGTGCCTGGGCGTTAGGGGAGGATTGCTCGGGCGCTGACCGGAGAGACAAATGCCGAAACAGGCGGGCCAGAATCTGCAGGATGATGCCTTCTGATTCCATGAGGGCGGCGGAGGCATTCTCAACATAGAGACGGGTTAACTGCTCGGTCATCTGGCAGAGATAGATATATTCCTCAAATTGCCGGTCGGTGATTTCATCCGGGAAACAGTGGAACCGGTATAGCTCAATGTCCGGGATATAGCGCAGCAACAGGCGTTTGGAGATATGGATGCACACGAACATAAGCTGGCGGCTGTAGGCGGCGGTGCTGTGTACCTGACCAGATTCGATGACTAGGAGCTGGCGGTGGCGGAGATGGTAGACTTTTCCGTTAATCGTAACGTCTGCATCTCCATTCAGAGGGAAGAGAATCTCCATTTCTTCGTGCCAGTGAAGGGGGTGGTAGCCTCCGGGAATGGTGTTGTATGCAAGCTGGATTCCTAACTCGCTGATTTCGTGGAAGATTTCATAGAATGCCTCTGTCATGGTAATATTCCTTTCTGCCCTGCAGTATGATTTTCTTTGGAAAAGTATAGAGGATGAATGATGAAAAGTCAATATTGACTTAGAATTAGTCAAGATATGATCTATATTTTCAGTTTACAGAGTAGTATGATACTACCAGAACGTATTCCTACATTTGTAGGAGCGCTCTAGAAAAATATGCTGATAAAAAGGAGAGTAGTTATGAAAAGAATGAAAGATGCAATTGCAAATTATATGGAGAAATACGGCGCAGAGATTGCGGCGGGATATTTGATGATGAGCGGACACTTGAATGCAGAGGTACTTCGCGGTCTGCGCAAAAGGGCATAGGCGGCGCGGTATGGGACAATCTTTCAAATTACAAAAGAATCATATTAAGAAAAAGGATAACCTGTGGAATCAGCCATAAGTTGTCCTTTTTTGATGCAAAGGATTTTTTGTGACAAGAGTTAATGTATATGATATGATGATTTGGGTATAGCAGTTGAGAGAAGAATTTAATCACATTTTGCTGCAATACAGAGAAACTGTGTGAGAATGATGATTTCACTGTAAGAGATAGAAGAGTTAATCAAATAATTGTAGAATACGGAGGAAAAAAATGAGTTGTTTTAATTTTACCAGGTACCATTCATACAACGATATTATGGATTATCCGAATATGAAAGAATATTTGAAGGTGTTCTTTTCAGAGAATAATCTGGAGCTATTTCCGGCAGAGCTTCGCCATTTGCCATTAGCCTTGGCGGAGGAGACGGCGGTCAGTCCCTGGGGAGGAGCGTTTGCAGAGGTGACAAATCAGTTTCTGGACGCGGTGCAGACAGTTCTGGATATTACAGACAGTCGTAGAAGAAGATGTGTCTCCTTATGGGATGAGGAGACGGACTGGACGCCGGAGCAGGAGAAGAAAGGCGGGAAAGCCTCTGTATTTCTTCTGACGCCGGAATATAGGAAAAAGGAAAGAGTAACGAGTGGGGAAGGAGCAGACGCCGGAAGCGGAGCAGTCCGCCCAGCAGTCATCATCTGTCCGGGAGGCGGTTATGAGAGAGTGTGCTTCAGCGGAGAGGGAAACCCTGTGATGAATTATATGGAAGCAAAGGGGTATGCAGCTTTTGTACTGAAGTACCGGACGGCGCCGGAGCGGTATCCTGCGCCTCAGGAGGATCTGGCAATGGCGATGAATTATGTGCGGGAGCATGCCGGGGAATATGGGGCGGACCCTCATAATGTGATGCTGATAGGATTTTCGGCAGGAGGGCATCTGTGTGCTTCTCTGCCCTGTTTTTGCAGGGAAATCGCAAAGAAGATAAGTACGGAGAATGGAGGGGAGATATTACCGGAGAAAATCCGGCCAGACAAGCTCTGCCTGGGGTATCCGGTAATTACCTTTGGCAGAGAATGCCATGAGGGCAGCTTTCAGGCGCTGACAGGAGGAGAGGAGTCTATGCGGGAGGTACTCTCAATAGAAAAGCGGATTACATCGGACTATCCGGCTACCTTCTTATGGGCCTGTGAGGACGATACCTGCGTGCCGGTTTCTAATACAGTGCGGATGGGAGCCGCGTTGAAAGAGGCGGGAGTCCGGTATAAGATTCGCACATATCCATCCGGCGGCCATGGATGTAATCTGGCATTTGGGAACTCTGCGCGTTTATGGACGGAGGAGCTGATTCGGTTTATGAAATAATCGGAGGGCAGTGAAAAAATTGAGAAATACTTTCAAAATGTTGTAACGAAATAACGAGTAAGGTGTCTACTTGATATAAAGGGAGGTGAGATGCATGAAGTTTGAGGATGTATACAAGCGATATTACCGGGATGTGTATTATTATCTGCTGTCTTTAAGCAGTAATCCGGGTCTTTCTGAGGAATTGGCGCAGGAGACATTTTACAAGGCGCTTAAGAATATAAACAAGTTCAAAGGCGAATGTAAGCTTGAATCATGGCTCTGTCAAATCGCGAAAAATGCGTATCTGTCCTGGGTGAAGAAACAGAAGCATCTCACCAAAAAAGCGTTGGAGCCGGAGGAATCCTGTGCTGCCGTAAGAACCAAAGAGCAGGCAGACAGCAGCCCGGAGGTGCTGTGTATCCGCAAAGAAGAGGCGCTGTCAATCTATAAAGTGCTGCATATATTGCGGGAGCCGTATAAAGAGGTATTTACTCTGAGGACTTTGGGAGAATTATCTTTTAAGGAAATCGGCGAAATCTTCGGGCAGGGCGAAGGCTGGGCGCGGGTGACTTATCACCGGGCAAAATTAAAGATTCAGGAAATGATAAAGGAGGTGCCTTAAATGAAGAAAGACTGTGCAGTGGTACAGGACCTGCTGGTCCTTTACGAAGACGACGTATTGAAGGATGAAAGCAAAGAGATGGTAGAAGAACATCTCCGGGGCTGTGAGAAATGTATGCAGGTATATGAAGAATCCGGAAGAGAGCTTCCGGTGATTGAAAAAGTGCCGGAAGCTTCGGAAGAAGAACAGGAGGAAGCGGCAGTCTGGGCGATGAAGAAACTGACCAAAAGAATTACCTACAAAACCGTATTGATATTTGCATCAATCGTAGCGATTCTGTGCATTACATGGGCGGTAACGGATAGTCTGGGTTATCAGCTCGTGGATGGCTACGGAGGAATCGTTGAGATGATTTATACCATACCAACTGAAAATATCCGGGTGACCGAGATGTATCAGTTGAAAAACGGCGATATCTATTGTACGATTGAATCAGATAAAGAGGTTGGTGTTGAACAGATAACAGACTGGATTATTCCTGAGGGTAAAGGCGGAGAGAGTACCGACGAGGCATCAAAAGAGATTAGATTCCGTGAAGCGGCATTCTGGGAATCGAATGTTTTCCGAAGGAAGCGTATCAGTATTATATTCAATTTAGAAAGACAGGGAACCGCACAAGGCAGCGACAAGAGAATTACCCAGAGTTGTGCAGAGATTCGCGTATGTGGGAAAACGAACGAAGATGCACTAGTAATCTGGAAGCGGGGACAGAAGCTCGAAGAAGCTTCGGAGAGTATGGAGAAAGAAGCAATTCGTTTATATGCGCAGGAGGGGCTTCTTGCCAAGGCCATAAAGGAATGTGATAATATGGGATGGGATAACTATGAGGAGCTTTTCGGAGAGGCAGGCCTGAGCTGGAGAGGCGAGGGAGGCAGCGGTGAAGAGTGGGGAGTATTTTCCAGTGAAGAGGATTCCTTTTTCTTAAATTAGGAGCTTCTTGAATATTAGAGCGTGCCCCCCCAATTCATTCCTGCAATCTGTCGCCCCCACTTCACACCAGATTTTACGCTGAATTTGGTCAATGTAGCCCACTACACCTCCTAAATCCAGTATAAAATCTGATGCAAATTGGGACGGCATCTTGCAAAAAGCAGTTCAATAAGATGTTGCAGGCCGCACACTGACCAGAGGACGAGAATGGAAGCGGGAGCATCTCTCTAATCAAATAAAGTAACGTTCCGGCGAATTACCAATCCAACTTAGCAAGAGTGTATAAAGCGCACTCTTGCTGTTAGTTTGGATTATGTTGGGAAAAAGCAATGATAACCTGAGAGGCATATCCTCTGCTCATATGTAATCGAACACCATTAATTAGAATGATATCATCGCGGCGGATATGTTTAATCTTGCTTAATGATACAATGCAGCTTTGCGTGCACCGGATAAAACCAAAGGGAGACAGATTCTTCAATTCATTGGCCAGGGTACCGTATTTTTGAAAAGTTTCGAATTGTGTGTGGATTGTGATATTATGCTTTTGGATTTCTAAATAGTAGATATCGTATATATTGATTTGCGATATGTTTTTTTTGGTTTTACAGATGTATTTCTGGTGGGTATTCTGGTAAAGCTGCAGCGCGTATTCCAGACCGGATAATCCGTACTGCTCTAAAAAGCCGGATAGATTTGCATGCAGATTTTTGTTTGATGAGAGTTCTTTTAACCAGTTCATTTTTAATTGTCCTTTGCAGTTTCTATATATATGACAATTTGGAAATGAAAAACCGTCGGAAAATGTCGAATAAATTTCCGGATTTTCTTTTGAAATTCCAGATTTGCTGTTAGAAGTGTGATATGTGCTGTAGAGGATTATGGATTACTGATTTTGACAAATAAATTTGCATTTATTAAAAGGTGCAAAGTCTTGATAATTTAGCAGACTTTACACCTTTTAGTGATTAATGGTTATGCGAGTTTTTGAAGCATTTTGCTGTGCTCTGTGATGATCTTTTTCATGATATCAATGTCGGCTTGCATTGCTTCAATTTGTGCGGCAGCATCTTGATACCGTTTTGCGGCTGGTACATAATTTTCAGTTAATAGCTTAATGTCATGCTGTACTTCATTTTCCAGAATCAGTTTAATTCTTGTTTGTTCATCTCTGATAGATTTAACATCGTCTTTGATTGGTTGTAACTTAAAATCTAACTTAACATCTAGTAGCTGGCTGATTGCTAATAAATCTTCATTTGTTAAAGCCATGTTATTATCACTTCCTTTTCGTGATTTGGTTGATATTTTCATTATATCAATCGGGTGGTGTAAAGTCTATTAAATTATTAAGGTTCCTTGCTGTGGTTTGTTTGGGTTATACAAATAAAGGCTTTACACCTTTTTAAAGAAGCAGTGCATTGAATAAAGTGAAAGATTTGGCAGTATAAAGAGTGTAATCACATAGATGAAAAATCGTAATCACTGTAATCACTTGAAGTGATAACGCTCCACACAGCAAAAAGAAAAGAACCCTTGAAAATCAAGGATTCTTAAGTCTTATACAGGATGCGGAGAAAGGGACTTGAACCCTCACAGGATAAACTCCCACTAGAACCTGAATCTAGCGCGTCTGCCATTCCGCCATCTCCGCTCGCAAATGTTATTCTAGCATATAGTTCTAAGTTTTGCAAACATTTTTTTCTTTTTTGTAAATTTTTTGTGTTTTGGCGTTTAGATTCCTCTGTTTTTGAAGTATAATGGTAAAAAGATAAACGAATAACAATTTATTATGTGAGGAGAGCAGAGGATGTACGAACAGGAGATAAAGAAATTACAGGAAATCATAGATGACAGCAGTCGCATTGTATTTTTTGGAGGAGCAGGAGTGTCAACGGAGAGTAATATTCCGGATTTTCGCAGCGCGGACGGTTTATATCAGCAGAATTATAAATATTCTCCGGAGCAGATTGTAAGTCATAGTTTTTTCATGAGTAATACAGAAGGATTTTATGAATTTTATAAGGATAAGATGATGTTTCTGGATGCGAAGCCGAATGCAGCTCACAGGAAGCTGGCCGAGTTGGAGGAAAAGGGGAAGCTTACAGCTGTGATTACCCAGAATATTGACGGTCTTCACCAGATGGCCGGAAGCAGGAACGTTTTGGAATTGCATGGAAGTATACATCGAAATTACTGCAGGAAATGCGGTGAATTTTATGAAGCGTATTATGTGAAGAGTTCTGAAGGGGTTCCGAGGTGCAAATGTGGTGGAATAATTAAGCCGGACGTGGTATTATATGAAGAAGGTCTGGATTCCGGGATTATACAGAAGAGCATTCTTGCAATCAGCGAAGCGGATACTCTGATTATAGGAGGAACGTCGCTGGTAGTGTATCCGGCGGCTGGATTTATTGATTATTTCCGGGGGAAACATCTGGTTGTAATCAATAAGAGCGCAACGGCAAGAGAGGTGGGGGCGGAGCTTAGTATTGCCGCGCCGATTGGGGAAATTCTGGGACAGATCAGAGTATGACAGAGGAGCGAAAGACAAAGTGAACAGATGGATAGACTTTAATGAAGTTAAGATGATATGGAAAGATAAAAATAGAAGAAAGCCATATTTGGTGGCGATTCTCCTTGCAGTATTATATGTCGGAGATATATTCTTCTTAAGCAGCATTTTGGGGAGATATCTGGGGATTGCAGGTACAGTTGTTCATGAAGTGATTCTCGCAGGTATGGGCGTGGTGGTTTTTCTGATTTTCAAAGGAAAGCTTAAGATTATTTTCCCATTTAAGAAGCTGCAGTGGTCGAAGCTTGCCGGTACAGTTGTGCTATGGCTTGGGACATATCTTCTTACTCTGCTTATAACGTTAATTGTGACTTTTTTCTTTCCGAATGAGGTTATGGGGGCAAGCGAAGGTGTGAATGCTCTTGTGAATCATATATCAGTACTGCTTGGTATGTTAATCGTTGCCATAACTCCGGCGGTCTGCGAAGAGCTGGCTTTTCGCGGCGCTCTTCTTAGCTGTTTTCGCGGAGCAAAGAGTAAGTGGACGGGAATCATCATTGTATCGTTGTTTTTCGGGGCCTGTCATGGAAGTATCTGGAGGATGATACCTACGGCGATACTTGGTGTGGCGATGGGGTACATTTTGCTGGAAACGGAGAACATGTTCTATAATATGTTGTTCCATTTTATAAATAATGCAGTTCCGGTATTAATGCTTGGCGCGATGGCTGCTTTTTTAAAGCTTTTTGGCGGAGAAGAGGTGTGGGAGATGGCAGAGAGCATGGAGACGGCAGGCGATGCAAGAATACCGTTAGCGTCTGTCGGCATGTATATGATGCTGGCGGGAGGCGCGCCGTTGCTGCTCTATATTGGAAAGTATCTTTTGCACAGGGGACAGCCGGGGTATGACAAGGGATTGTTCCCGCCTGAGAAGAAGAAAATGCTGACGGCGATGGTTGGATTCGGAGTGGGGAGCATGCTGCTTGGATTTATACTGATGTTTGTGTCCATTGGGCTTACGATGGCTGCGGCGACACGTTATATGTTTTGAAAATATTCTTTTAATCTTGCCTTTACGGGCTTAATTGCTATAATAGCATTAGTACACTATTTCGCGGGTACTCTAACAAGGGATGGAGTACTAGAATATTAAATACAAAATGCTTGCGGAGGATGAAATGAAGATATTAATTGCAGGGGACGGCAAGGTTGGAGCCTTCCTGACCCGGGAGCTTAGTGCGGCCGGGTATGATATCACGCTGATTGATTCCAAACAGAATGTGTTGGAGAACAGTATAGAGCGTTATGATGTGATGGCAATCCGGGGGAATTGCGCGTCTATGGACATTTTGCAGCAGGCGGGAGTTAAGGATGCGGATTTGATGATTGCGGCGACCAGCGCCGATGAGATTAATCTGCTTAGCTGTCTGACAGCGCACAGTATGAATCGGGATATCCACACAATAGCGAGAATCCGTAATCCCGAATATTCGGATCAGATATACAGAATGCGGGGAAGGTTCGGTTTATCGCTGGCGGTTAATCCTGAGAAGCAGGCGGCGGTTGAGATTGAGCATTTGCTGAAATACCCAGGGTTTCTCAAGAGGGATACCTTTGCCAAGGGCAGGGTTGAGATTGTGGAGCTGCGAATCAACAGTGAGAGTAAGTTAAAAGATGTGGTGCTGAATGATTTGAATACCATTGCAGGCTGCAAAGTTTTGGTGTGTATTGTTCTGAGAAAAGGACAGGCCATTGCGCCGGATGGTAATTTTATCCTGCGGGAAGGGGACCGTATTTTTGTTACTGCGCCAACAGATAATATGACGATACTTTTAAAGAACTTGGGAATCATTACCCATAAGGTAAAGCGAGTCATGATTTGCGGAGGCGGCAGAATTAGTTTTTATCTGGCGTATCAGCTTAAGAGAAGCGGTATTAAGGTCCAGATTATCGAGAGAAATTATGAGCGATGCTTAGAGCTTACGTCTAAACTTCCTGACGTCTGCGTGGTGCATGGAGACGCCAGCAGTCAGAGTCTTTTGGAAAGCGAAGGTATTGAGGAGTGTGACGCGCTGATAACCATGACAGGCATGGATGAGCAGAATATCATTATTTCGTTGTATGGGAATAGCTGTGGAGTTCCTCAAGTGATTACCAAGATTGCACATTTAGAGCACGCGCAGATTATTGAAAATCTGCCTCTCGGAAGTATTATCAGTCCAAAGGAGCTCTGCACGAATGCGATTGTCCGCTATGTCCGCGCTATGCATAACCAGACGGGGGCGGCAATTACGGTGCATGGGATTGCGGACGGACATGCGGAGGCATTGGAGTTTCTGGTGGAGCAGACGACCAGATATTGCGGCGTGCCGCTGAAGGATGTACAGGTAAAGCGTAATGTCCTGATTGCGGGGATTTCTCACAAGGCGAAAACAGAAGTTCCGGATGGAGAGTCCACGTTTGACGTGGGAGATACTGTTATTGTAATATCCAGCAGAGAAGAAGTGATTTATCAACTGAATGATATATTTGAATAGACTTGAGGAGACGTCATTATGAATTACAAGATGGTAGGGCGTTTTCTCGCCCAGATATTAACTGTTGAGGGAGTATTTATGATACCTGCGGCAGTGATTTCTTTTGTAAATGGTGAGATTCATGCATTACAGGCATTTTTGTGGAGCCTTTTTGCAATTTGTGCAGTGGTAATTTTGCTGTTTTTAGCCTGCAGGGATACGAAGACCCGGTTTTATGCAAAGGAAGGTTTGGTTTGCGTGGGAATCAGCTGGATTGTCCTGGGACTTCTTGGCTGTCTTCCGTTTTTTTTATCCGGTGAGATTCCCAATTTTCTGGATGCGTTATTCGAGATTGTATCCGGATTTACGACCACCGGCGCGTCGATTCTGCCGGAAGTGGAAAGCATGGCCAAAGGTCTTTTGTATTGGAGAAGTTTCAGCCATTGGCTGGGCGGAATGGGAGTGCTGGTATTTCTTCTTGCAATTATACCGGCAGGGGGAAGAGGAAGCGGCTATACCATGCATATTCTGCGGGCGGAAAGCCCGGGGCCCAATGTGGGTAAACTTGTGCCGAAGATGAAAGATACGGCAAAAATTTTGTATCTGATATATGTGCTTCTTACGGTGCTGAACATTGTTTTTCTGCTGATTGGGAAAATGCCCGTATTTGACGCGGTGTGTACGGCATTTGGAACCGCCGGGACCGGAGGCTTTGGCATACGAAATGACAGTATTGCCGGTTACAGCCCTTATTTACAGAATGTGTGTACAGTATTTATGCTGTTGTTTGGCGTGAATTTCAGCTGTTATTATCTGTTGCTGATGCGGAATTTAAAAAGTGTGTTCCATGACGAAGAACTACGGATGTATCTGGGGGTTGTGCTGGGAAGTATTGCATTGATTGTATGGAATCTGAGAGGTTTTTATGGCAGCCTTGGAGAGACAATCCGGCATGCGGCGTTTCAGGTCGCAAGTATCGTGACTACTACTGGATTTGCGACGACGGATTTTGACTTATGGCCCAGCTTTTCTAAAGCGATTTTGTTGTCATTGATGGTGATAGGAGCCTGTGCGGGAAGTACCGGCGGCGGGTTAAAATGCGGCCGCGCGCTGCTTCTATTAAAGAGTCTCCGCAGAAATATCCGCAAGGTTCTGCATCCGCAGAAAGTACAGATAGTGCGGAATAACGGTCAGATGGTGGATGAGAAGGTATTGGAGAATACTAATGCGTATCTGGCGGCTTATGTTGTAATTATTCTGGTTAGTTTTATAGTGATATCGCTGGATGGGTTTTCTATCACTACGAACATATCGGCGGTATTTGCCTGCTTTAATAATATCGGGCCCGGATTTGATGCGGTAGGGCCTACCTGTAATTTTGCCGGTTACAGTCCGTTTTCCAAACTAATCCTGATTGTGGATATGCTGGCGGGACGGCTTGAGATATTTCCAATACTGATATTGTTTTCGCGAAGTACCTGGACGCATGGTTAAGAAATAGTTGTATATTTGGAAGTGACGCGATACAATATAAAAGATACTTTGAGATTAAGGAGCGTATAAGACTATGAAATATTTTGGAACTGATGGATTTCGCGGAGAAGCGAACGAGGTATTAACAGTGGAGCATGCGTTTAAGGTAGGGCGGTATCTGGGATGGTATTACGGACAGGAGCACAGAGCAAGAGTCGTAATCGGTAAGGACACCAGACGCAGCAGCTATATGTTTGAGTACTCGCTGGTGGCGGGACTGACTGCTTCGGGCGCGGATGTTTACCTGCTTCATGTGACAACAACGCCCAGCGTATCTTATGTGACAAGAACAGAAGATTTTGACTGCGGTATTATGATTTCTGCAAGCCACAATCCTTTCTATGACAATGGAATTAAGATTATCAATGGCAAGGGTCATAAGATGGAAGCGGAAGTGGAAGAAAAAATAGAAAGCTATATTGACGGTGAAATTCCGGAATTACCGCTGGCAAAGAAAGAAGGGATTGGCCGTACCACAGATTATTCCGCGGGACGGAACCGTTATATTGGTTATCTGATTTCACTTGCAACCAGGTCTTTTGAGGGAAAGCGTGTGGGGCTGGACTGCTCAAACGGCAGTGCATTTATGATTGCCAAGAGTGTATATGACGCATTGGGCGCCAAAACTTACGTGATTAACAATGAGCCGGATGGAACCAACATCAATACCAACTGTGGCTCTAC
>CAOKJI010000013.1 GCA_948468495.1 uncultured Dorea sp.
TAAGAGTAAATTATAGAGTAGGTGAAAAAATGTCAAATATTTTAAAAGTAACGACCCCGACAACCGGATATGACAATAATGCAATCAACAAACAGAACTCAGCACAGCAGACACAGGACTTAAGCGTTAAGAATCCTGTGGACCCTAGCAGAGTAGTTCGCGCAGACGGAAGGAATCAGTCAAACGGAGAGCAGAATGCTGCAAATAAAGGGATTTCACATGAGTCTAATTTTGGTAATTTTGTGCAGTCTTTAAGAGATCTTCCGAGACTTGAGGATGTGATGACGAAGCTGGTTTTCAGCGGTATGGCGAATGTAGTTGAATCTGGCGTTGGAAAGGGAACCGCAGAAGAAATCCAGTCTTTTCTTAATATGATTCAGATGACTCCGGACCAAATGACCGAATTTTTAAAAGGTCAGATGGCAGGCGCCAACCGCCTCCAGGGTCCTTTGTTCGATATGCTTCGTCAGGTGATGAGTGAAGCAACAACAGTGGAGCTTAAGGCGGGGATACTAGATTTTCTCAAAAAATATAACGACATGTCGTCTGGTAAACACCTTCTTCAGAATATTACGGACACGCTGAAAGAGATGGAAGGATATATGTTTCGCAATGACAGAGAACAACTCGCGAGTCTTACGGCAAAATTACTGTCTCACAGCATGAATGCAAATCCAAAGAATGTACAGATTTTAAAAGAACAAATTATACCATATCTGGGTAAATATATTTCAGAAACCAGAGATATGGGAAGAATCCGCGATTTGATATCAATTCTTACTTTGAATACATCCAGATATGAGAATGGCAATATTGACAGACTGCTCCAGTCTTTTCAGAGACTGATGGAGTTTCCTGCGTTTGAGAAGGGATTCGGCGGTATGTCGCCGGCTGATTTTAAGGCGATGCTTCAGAATGTGGATTTTGACAGAGCGGCAGGTAAGATGCCCTGGGTTGACAACCTTCTGAATATTATGGAAGCCGGCGTCAAAGGCGAAGCAGGAATTGAAAACAGAGAAGCTTTTATGAATATTATGAAAGCGACGCTTGTGAATGAAAGCGTTTATATGCCGGTCATGCATGTAATGATTCCGGCAATTCTTGACGGAGTTCCTATGTTTTCTGAGATATGGGTAGATCCGGATGAAGAATCCGGCAATCCCGGATCAAATGAAAGAGGTATCAAGCTTCTGATTAAATTTGATTTGAAAGATGTTGGCTTTTTTGACATGATGTTGTATTATGAAAAAGGGAAGATGGATATTCTGATTCATTATCCAGAGGAACTGTCGGATCATGAAAGTGAGATTAGGGAAGGTATCCGTAAGATTATGAAGAAAAACAATCTGGACATCGAATATCTTGCCGTAGAGCAGGGGAAGCAATCGATACCGGTATCCGCTGCATTCCCGAAGATATTTGAAAGGAGAAATTCGATCAATGTCACAATATGATGATGTGTTGAATAAAAAAGCAGTTGCGCTTCGCTACGATGAGAATAAAGACGCAGCGCCGGTAATCGTTGCTTCCGGACTTGGATATATGGCTGAAAGAATCGTCGAGATGGCCAATGAGAACGGAGTTCCTGTGTATGAGGACAACTCCCTGGCAACAGTTCTTACACAGCTTGATTTGGGAACACCGATTCCGGAGGAATTATATCAGGCTATTGTTGATATTTATGCATATTTCCTGAAATATACACCAAAGCATTCCAGAGAAGAGATTGAGGCTGCAAAGGCGGAGCAGGCCGCCAAAGAAGAACAGCAGGAAGAGAATCCAGAAACATAATATATGGTGTTGTCATACATATATAAACATAACAAAATAATTAAAAAATGCGCTGTAGTCTGAGTTTTGTAAACCCAGAGGCAGCGCATTTTCCTTGTCAAATTAATGTGTTTTGGATTTTAACATTTACCAGACTTTGCTTAATTGCTGTTTGTATACATACTGGCGTATATCTCTTTCAGCGCTTTTAGGCAGCCTGAGGAACTGACATCCATAACCGTAACGTCCATTGTGAAGATCCTGTTCTCTGAGGATAATGGCTCTCAGTTCGTATTCTTTCTTAATAAACGTATACCGAAACTCAAATTCTTCCTCTTCATCTAACTTGGTTCTGGTAACAAAATAAAGACCGCCCACACTGATATTCTGAATAACTCCTGTAAATTCTCCATGACTTGTAGAAATAAAGCGAACTTCCCGCTCCATCTTCGCACGCAAATCCTTCTGGCGTTGTACGATATCAATAACCTCAAGAATCTCGCAGTCAGCCATCCAGGGCTCTAATATAAGCGGATCATAATTCCGTCGGACATAAAGTTCACAATAGGTCTGAATATAACCAATCTTGCTGTCAAAAAAATCTATACGTACCCGTTCTGATTCAGTAATTTCATCGCTTTTCTTAAAATGCAGCGTAATCTGTTCTCCAGTACACTTAACGCGGACTCTTGCCTGAAGAGTCGCATTATCCGGTCCATAGACAGAGCAGATGGTACAATCGTTTAGAACCATGGATGTCACCTCTCTTAGTTGTTTGAATAATTACTGCTCATATAGGATTTAATTGTTGTAAAGCCTGTATGAATGTGTAATTTTAAATAGATTAATTGTAATAATTTTAGCATGAAGAGGAAAGGAATGCAATTCAGAAGTAAAATATTTTTTTATATTAGAATCCTAATTGATTTATTTATTTTAAGGTCTTATACTTAGAAACAAATATAGGATGTGCTCTGTAGGTATGTATTAAGGAGGAAGGATTCATGACAACCGAAATTAACATGGAACAATTAAAAAAAGACGCCGTAGATATATTCTGCAATGGCTTCGCCTGCTCTGAATCAGTAATCTATGCTCTTCGCAAACATTTTCAGATTGAATTATCTGACGACGCCATTGCTATGAGCACTGGATTTCCCTGGGGACTTGGAGGAGGCGGCTGTCTCTGCGGCGCAGTTGCCGGCTCAACTATGATAATCGGATATTTCTTCGGCCGCACCACTCCCGGAGATCCAAAAAATGTGAGGTGCTTTGCTCTGACAGAAGAATTTCACGATGCCTTCAAAAAGGCTTTTGGCGCGACCTGCTGCCGGATTCTCACCAAAGGCATGGAACGGGATTCTCAGGAGAGAAAGAATCATTGTATCAAAATGGTAGAGTTTGCTGTAGAAAAAACAGCAGAAATTGTAATTCGAGAATTAAAACAGAATTAAAAATTTCCACCTGTACAGACGGGAACTTCCTGCTGCATAGGTGGAAATTTTTTATATCAATTTTCCGTTTCTTCCAAATGTTCACGATGAAGATTTCTTTTTGCTTCTTCTTTTTCTTCATCCCGTACCTTTTCGATACTTGCAACCGTTGTATCATCCTTCAGATTAATCAGCTTCACACCGGAAGTAATCCTTCCAAGAATGGATATTCCGCTGCAGAACATTCGGATAATAATTCCATCCGTATTGACAATCATGATTTCCTCGTCTTCGCTGACTGCCTTGATGCCTACTACGTTGCCTGTCTTCTCAGTAATTTTATAGCATTTTACGCCCTTACCGCCCCGATTCTGAGCCGTAAATTCTTCTATCAGGGTCCGTTTGCCCATTCCCTTTTCAGATACAATCAGAAGCTCATTCCCTTGAGTTACAAGCTGCATTCCGATTACTTCATCCCGGTCTGCCAGATTAATCCCCCGAACTCCCATGGAAGTTCTTCCAGTTGCTCTTACATCATTCTCTCCAAAGCGGATGCACTGACCGTATTTGGTTGCCAGAATAATCTCCTGCTTACCGTCGGTAAATTTCACTTCTATCAATTCATCATCTTCACGAAGGGTAATTGCTGCAAGACCGTTTTTCCTTATATTGGAAAAGTCAATTACCGGAGTTTTCTTGACAAGACCCTTTTCTGTCGCCATAACGATATATTCGCCTTCCCTGTACTCATCCAGAGGAATTACCGCGCTGATTTTCTCATCCGGCATTAACTGGAGAAGATTGATAATTGCCGTTCCTCTTGAAGTTCTGGAAGCCTCCGGAATCTCATATGCCTTCAACCGGTACACCCGGCCTTTATTGGTAAAGAACATGAGATAATGGTGAGTATGGGTCATAAACAACTCTTCCACATAGTCCTCTTCGATGGTCTGCATACCCTTGATTCCTTTACCGCCTCTGTTCTGTGCCTTGAAAGTATCCTCGGACATTCTCTTGATATATCCAAGCTTCGTCATAGTTATAACTACGTCTTCCTTTGGAATCAAATCTTCCATGGAAATATCAAATTCATCGAATCCAATGGACGTTCTTCTCTCATCTCCATATTTATCGCAAATAATAAGTATTTCTTCCCGAATGACGCCAAGAAGAATCTTCCGGTCTGCTAAAATGGCCTTTAACCGCTCAATCTTTGCCATTAACTCTTTGTATTCGCTCTCTAACTTCTCCCGCTCCAAACCGGTAAGAGCTCTCAGACGCATATCGACAATGGCCTGCGCCTGCACGTCTGATAAGTTAAACTGTTTTATCAGTTCTGCCTTGGCTTCCTGCACATTCGCAGAATTTCTTATGATTCTGATAACCTCGTCGATGTGGTCTAAGGCTATCAGCAATCCTTCTAAGATATGCGCGCGTTCCTGCGCTTTATTCAGCTCGTATTTTGTACGTCTGGTTACCACCTCTTCCTGATGAGCCAGATAATATTTCAGCATATCAAGAATGTTCATAACCTTCGGCTCATTGTTCACAAGCGCCAACATAATTACGCCGAATGTATCCTGAAGCTGAGTATGTTTGTATAACTGATTCAGGATAATATTAGGATTCACGTCTCTTCTGAGCTCGATACAGATTCTCATACCTTCCCGGCTGGACTGATCGCTCAAATCAGTAATTCCGTCAATCCGCTTGTCTCTCACCATCTCTGCAATTTTCTCAATCAGACGGGCTTTATTTACCATATAGGGAAGCTCTGTAACGATAATCCGGTTCTTTCCGTTGGGCATTGCTTCGATATCTGTCACTGCCCGGACGCGAATCTTTCCCCGGCCGGTTCGGTAAGCTTCTTCAATTCCTCTGGTTCCAAGAATCATAGCTCCGGTAGGAAAGTCGGGTCCCTTGACAATCTTAAGAATCTCTTCCATAGACGTCTCGCTGATATCTTCTATCTGATCGTCTATAATCTTCACAACAGCATGAATCACCTCTTTTAAATTATGAGGCGGAATATTCGTTGCCATTCCTACTGCAATACCCGAAGTTCCATTTACCAGAAGATTCGGAAACCGGGAAGGAAGTACAACCGGCTCTTTCTCTGTCTCGTCAAAGTTCGGTGCAAAATCAACCGTATCTTTATTAATGTCCGCGGTAAGCTCCATAGAAATCTTACTTAACCGGGCCTCCGTATAACGCATGGCTGCCGCGCCATCTCCGTCGACAGAACCGAAATTCCCATGACCGTCGACTAACGGATATCTGGTTGACCATTCCTGGGCCATATTGACCAAAGCTCCGTAAATAGAACTGTCTCCATGAGGATGATATTTACCCATCGTATCACCCACAATACGGGCACATTTTCTATGAGGCTTATCCGGTCCGTTATTCAGTTCTATCATCGAATAAAGGATTCTTCTCTGTACCGGCTTCAAACCGTCTCTTACATCCGGAAGGGCCCGGGAAGCAATAACGCTCATGGCATAATCAATGTAAGATGTTTCCATCGTTTTCTTCAAATCCACTTCATGGACTTTATCAAAAATATTATCTTCCATAATTCCTCCTAGATATCAAGATTCTGAACATACTTGGCATTTTCCTCAATAAATTCCTTACGAGGCTCTACCTTATCTCCCATCAGTGTAGTAAAGGTAAGATCAAGTTCGGAAGCGCTCTCTTCATCCATGGTTACTCTGAGTAGGATTCTGTGCTCCGGGTCCATAGTAGTCTCCCATAACTGATCCGCATCCATCTCTCCAAGACCTTTATATCTCTGAATCTTATTATTGTTGTCTCTTCCTACTTCTCTCAAAATCGAATCCAGTTCCTCGTCGCTGTATGCATACCAGATTTTTTTATTCTTTTCCAGCTTATACAGGGGAGGCTGGGCAAGATAAACATATCCCTGCTTAATCAGCTCTGGCATAAACCGGTAAAGAAAAGTAAGTAATAAGGTACTAATATGCGCTCCGTCAACGTCCGCATCAGTCATAATAATAATCTTGTGATATCTTAATTTGGAAATATCAAAATCATCATGTATTCCTGTTCCGAATGCGGTAATCATCGCTTTTATCTCTGCATTACCGTAAATCCGGTCAAGTCTCGCCTTTTCTACATTCAATATTTTACCGCGAAGAGGTAAAATCGCCTGCGTATTCCGGTTTCTGGCAGTCTTTGCAGAACCGCCCGCAGAATCTCCCTCTACAATATAAATCTCACAATTTTCCGGATTCTTATCCGAACAATCTGCAAGTTTTCCTGGAAGGGACATACCATCCAAAGCAGACTTTCTTCTGGTGAGTTCTCTTGCCTTTCTTGCAGCCTCCCTTGCACGCTGTGCAAGAACCGACTTCTCAATCGTCATCTTAGCAACAGAAGGATTCTGCTCCAGATAGATTTCAAGCTGCTTACTTACAATACTGTCTACTGCTCCCCTGGCTTCACTATTTCCAAGCTTCTGCTTCGTCTGTCCCTCAAACTGGGGTTCTTCAATCTTAACGCTGATAATTGCAGTAAGACCTTCTCTGATATCCTCTCCTGTCAAATTCTGTTCATTGTCCTTTAACAGCTTATTCTTCCTTGCATAATCATTAAATGTTTTCGTCAAGGCATTGCGAAATCCCACAATATGAGTGCCGCCCTCCGGAGTCGTAATATTATTTACGAATCCGTAAGTCGTCTCATTATAGGAATCATTGTGCTGCATAGCCACCTCAACCTGCACATGATTCACTATACCTTCGCAGTAAATCACACCGTCATAGAGCGCTTCTTTACTGCGGTTCAGATAGGTAACAAATTCCCGGATTCCTCCTTCATAATGGAAAGACTTTTCAACAATCTCTTCCTGTCTTTCATCCCGCAAAGTAATCTTAAGACCCGCCGTCAAAAAAGCCATTTCCCGAAAGCGCTGCTTTAATATGCCATAGTCAAAAACAGTCTCTTCAAATATAGTATCATCCGGCATAAAAGTAACTTTCGTACCGGTCTTATCTATATCACAATCTCCGATAACAGCCAATTTCTGAATAACCTTTCCCCTCTCATAGCGCTGTTTATAAATATGGCCGTCAATAAAAATCTCAACTTCAAGCCAGTTAGAGAGAGCGTTTACCACTGAAGCTCCCACCCCATGGAGACCTCCCGACACCTTATATCCTCCACCGCCAAACTTGCCGCCGGCATGAAGAACGGTAAATACGACTTCTACAGCTGGCAGTCCGGCTTTGTGGTTAATTCCTACCGGAATCCCTCTTCCGTTATCTACAACCGTAACGGAACCTTCTTTATTCAATGTCACAGTAATTGTATCGCAAAATCCGGCCAGCGCCTCATCCACAGAATTATCTACAATCTCATATACCAGATGGTGAAGACCTCTTGATGAAGTGCTTCCAATATACATACCGGGTCTCTTTCTTACGGCTTCCAGGCCTTCGAGAATCTGAATCTCATCTGCCCCATATTCGTGCTGTACCTTTTCTGTACTCATAGTACCCTCCTAGTTTTCTTTTACTACCTTGCCCTTATGAACATAAAATACCTTGTTTATAGAAAAACGATGATTCACAAACTCATCCACACCTGTACAGGTAATCAGCGTCTGTATCTCATTAATACTATCTAATAAATAGTTTTGCCTGTGTTTATCAAGTTCAGACAACACATCGTCAAGTAAAAGAACCGGCTTATCCTTCGTAATCTGCGTCATGAGCTCAATCTCCGATAATTTTAAAGACAATGCGGCAGTTCTCTGCTGTCCCTGGGAGCCAAATTTCCGAATATCTATTCCATTCACTTTGAAACATATATCGTCCCTGTGAGGTCCAGAAGTTGTACTCATCATCTTCAAATCCCTTTCCCGGTATTTCTTAAGCACATCTTCAAAAGATTCATTGCCAGTATTCGGTTCATAGATTACCTCTATATCCTCTCTGTTTCCCGTTATTTTTTTATGTATTTTAGAAATTATTTCGTTTACCTGCTTGATAAACTTTTTTCTTTCTTTTATGATTTTATTGCCGTACTCTACCAACTGCATATCCCAGATATCCAGTGTTTCTTTCAAGCTGTCATTATAATATATATCTTTTAACAAACGATTTCTCTGATTAATAGTTCGATGATAGTTTGACAGATTATTCAGATATAGCCGGCTAATCTGAGACAATTCCATATCCACAAATCTTCTTCTCTCGGATGGTCCGTTTTTAATAATATTCAAATCTTCGGGAGAAAAAAAAACAACATTCAAAATACCAAATAACTCACTGGCTTTTCTTATCGGGATATGATTGATTGCAATTCCCTTCGGTTTATTCTTCTTCAAATGCATATCAATCTGATATAAAATCCCTCTTTTATCAACAACAGCTTCTATATGGCATTCTTCCTGTCCAAATAGAATCATATCCTTATCTTTCGTACCTCTGTGAGACTTTGAAGTCCCGCAGAGGTAGATGGATTCCAGAATATTTGTCTTTCCCTGCGCATTATCTCCATAGAAAATATTTGTTGCCGGATTCAGATTCAAAGACAATAAATCATAATTTCTAAAGTTTTTTAATTTTAAAGAATTAATCTTCAATTTTTATTTCTTCTCCATGAAAAACAACAATATCTCCGCCGTAAAGCTTCCTTCCCCGGCGCGTATCCACTTCCCCATTCACAGTCACAGCTCCCCCGGCAATTACTTCCTTCGCTTCCGAACCTGTCTCAACAGCGCCTACTGCTTTCAGGGCCTGTCCTAACTTAATATACTCATCTCTTAATTTAACGACTTCCATAGCTGCACTCCTAATTTATATCACATTAAAATTAACTGGAAGAATCAGATAAATATACTTCTCCGTCTCATCCTTAATAAAACATGGCGACTTCGCATTCATCAAATACAGTTCTACTTCTTCATCGTCTATAACCCGAAGGGCGTCAATCAAAAACTTGGGATTAAACCCAATCAAAAGATCCTTTCCTTCCTTGGTAATATAAATATCCTCATTCATAGAACCAAGCTGGGATTTAATCTTTAATTCCATTACCTCGTCCATAATATTGATAATAATCGGTTTCTTATCTCCTTCTTTTACAAGAAGAGTAGCTCTGTCAATACAACTCAGCAACTCTTTTTTATTAATTCTTACTTTAGTATCATAATCGCTTGACAACATCTGGTCAATACGGAAATAATCTCCCTCAATGAGTCTTGATACCACAATTGTCTGCTCAAATTCAAATAATATATGATTTCTTGTAAAATAGATAGATACATATTTATCTGTTTCACCGGAAAGTATCTTACTAATCTCAATCAATGTCTTACCCGGTACGACAATCTTCTGATGTTCATAATTATCGTTAAGCTCAATTCGTCTGATTGAAATTCTATGTCCATCCAGAGATATAACGCGAAGAATATTCTGATTAATCTCAAATAATTCTCCCGTCATTAATTTGTTGCTTTCATTATCAGCGATAGAAAAAATGGTTTGTCTGATAACTTCCTTTAACGTAAATTGAGACAGTGTAATCGTCTGTTCTCTTTCGATAACCGGAAGGTATGTAAAATCATCTCCCGGTTTTGCTGAAATATTGAATTTGGCTTTCTCACACACAATTGTAACTTGATAATTATCATCCGTCTCGATGGTAACTTCATTATCAGGAAGCTTTCTTACTATTTCAGAAAAAATGCGGGCGTCAATGGCTATCATACCATGATTGACAATTTCACCGTCAATTTCTGTCTGGATTCCTAATTCCATATCATTAGCAGTCAGTTTAATTGTATCTAAAGTAGCGTCAATCAATATACATTCCAAAATAGTCATTGTTGTTTTAGAAGGAACCGCTTTTGAAACGATGCTGACTCCCTTTGCCAGATTGGATTTGTTACATATTATTTTCATGTTGAAAACTCCCTTCGCAAAATAGTAAGTAAAAAATATATAAATATATAAAATAATTTCAGTAGTATTAGTAGTAGGGACTGTTGATAGGTGGATAACCTTCTTAATCCCTTATTTTATCAGCAAAACGAATGAAAATAATTCTGTGGAAAGCAACAAAAAAGTTTGTCAATGAATTGTGGACAACTTTTTTGTTTATTTGCAGGATAAAGTTATGAAAAAGTTATCACGACTTATCAACATACTTATCATAAGAGTTATGAACAATTATGACAGTAAACGAATTAATTTCTTTATAACGGGCTTATCTTTTTCTTGATAATCTCAATTGTGTTAGCAAGCTGTTCATCTTCGTTAAATCCTCTTTCGATTTTCTCAATTCCATGTTTGATTGTGGAATGATTCTTGCCGCCCAGCAATATCCCGATTGACTTTAGCGGAACAGTTGTCATTTTTCTGCAAAGATACATGATAATTTGTCTTGGAACGACGATTTCATTGGATCTTTTATTGCTCTTCAAATCAGATATGGACACTCCGAAGTGTTCGGAGACGATATCAAGGATTAATTCCGGAGTTATTTCCCGGTTATTTCTGGAAGAGATAATATCTTTCATAGCTTCCGCAGCCAGACTAATATCAATTTCCTCATTGTTGCTCCTTAATTTGTAAAGCGCAATTAATTTATTTAAGGCGCCTTCTAACTCCCGGATATTATTCTTAACATTTTCCGCAATATATTCCAGAACTCCATTGGGAATATGGTAATGCTCCAAATGCTCTAATTCTATTTTTTTCTGTAAAATTGCCATTCTGGTTTCAAAGTCCGGAGCAGACATATCCGCTAACAGTCCCCACTCGAACCGGGTGCGAAGCCTTGCTTCCAAAGTCTCGATATCTTTGGGGGGACGGTCGCTGGAGATAATGATCTGTTTGCCGGAGGCGTGCAGGTGGTTGAAAGTATGAAAAAACTCTTCCTGTGTGCTTTCTTTTCCTATTATAAATTGAATATCGTCTATCAAAAGAACATCGTTGTATCTGTACTTTTCACGAAAATCAGCCATTGAAGATTCTTTTCCGTTCTTCAATGCATGAATCAGTTCATTCGTAAAGGTTTCGCTTGTTACATATACAACCTTCTTATTCGGATTGTAGTCCAGAATAAAGTGTGCAATGGAATGCATTAAATGAGTTTTGCCAAGTCCTACTCCTCCATACAGGAAAAGAGGATTATATACTTCGCCTGGGGATTCAGAAACCGCCAGTGAAGCAGCATGTGCAAATTCGTTATTATTGCCTACTACAAAAGTATCAAAAATGTACTTTGGATTCAGGCCGGCTTTTTCTGCTGCTGAACGGGTCTTCTTTCCCTTCGGAGACTGAATAGATATCTTTTTAAGCTCGTCCATTCTCTCATCGTCTTCTGATAGAAATACAATCTCATATTCATTCCCCGTAATCTCGGCAATACAGACTTTAAGGGGAAGCGAGTACTTCTTCTCAATGTAATCTACACTGGCATTCATTTTAACAAGAATGTAGACAGTATTATCTATCACGTTAAATACTTTCAGAGGCTGAATCCAGGTTGAGAAAGAAATATTGGATAGTTCATGTTCCACACGCAGATGTTCAATTATATCAGGCCATTTTTCTTCCACAACGTTCATTGTACTCTAACTCCTATGTCTCTTTATATAATGTACCTTAACGAATATTAGCAGTCCGTTAAGTATTAGTTATTGAACATTCATTTGTTCAAGAGGGTATACCCTCCGGGTACCCCTAATGGCCATTCGGCCGTTTCATAAGGTATACCCTCCGGGTACCCCATTATGGCCATTTGGCCTTTTAATAAGGTATAAATATCCACTCTGTATTATTTTACATCAAAAAGAATATTAAGGCAATGAAAAATAATAGTAACTTACTGGTTACTTGTTACTATTTACAGTCCAGGGCCGCAATAGTAACGATTCGGGGCGATATTTATATTTAAAGGAATACTAATGTCTGTTATGGTAAAGTTTGCTTCGCGGCCAGTGTCCGTTCCTGACTTATGGCAGTGACTGAAAGTTATCGTACAGCGGAATAGAGTGATATTTTTAGCTTGACTTAATGCATTATTTTTAATATAATTGATACGATGTCTTAGAGATGAAAATTATAAAAAAATGATATAAATGGTATCATATGAGGGAGGTGGATATCAATGAAGATG
>CAOKJI010000014.1 GCA_948468495.1 uncultured Dorea sp.
GGCGGCTTTAAAATGACGAATTATCTGTTTGAGATGGGACACAAAAGGATTGGATTAGTAGGGACCAGGCTGGCGACCAGCAGCATTGACGACCGGTATCTGGGTTATCTGCGGTCTCTGATGGTGCATGGCATAGAATGCCGGGGGGACTGGCTGATTGACGACAGACACAGAGATTCCGGGCAGATTGATCCGGAAGAAAAGTTCTGCCTCCCGGAAGAAATGCCGACGGCATTTTTCTGCAACAGCGATATTACGGCGCTGGCGTTGATTCGTAAGCTTGAAGCGGGAGGGTATCGTGTGCCGGAGGATATCTCGGTGGTGGGATTTGACAATTATGTCCCGGAACAGTTTAATGGGATTGGAATCACCACCTATGAAATACAGGCGAAAGAAATGGCGAAACGGGCGGTTCATATCCTGACCCATAAATTGAGGAATGAGAATTATTCCACCGGCGTGTTTATGCTGCCGGGCAGATTTATTGAGCGGGACAGTGTGAAAAGAATCGGGGAGCCGGTTCCATTTCTTTAGAAAATATACGGAAAATAGATTGACTTTCAGCAGAAAATGTGGTTAAAATAATTGATATAATAACTAAATTTAACTTAATTTTAAGTTAAAGGAGTGGATGAAGCGATTCTGCGGGAGGAAAATGAATCATGGGAATTGAGTGGAGCAAAGAGCGCGGGTTATTTAAGCTGGATACAGAGCGTACAAGTTATGTGATTGGCCTGTCGCCGGAAGGGTATGTGGGGCACGTGTATTACGGCAGGAGGCTTAAGGGTATGGGAGGCAAATATCTTCTGCGGATGGAGGAGCCGCCCTTTACGCCGTCGCGCAATGAACGGGACAAATCGTCGTTTTTAGATTATTTTGCTACGGAGTATCCGGTGGGAGGAATCGGGGATTACCGGGAGAGCTGTCTGGATGTGGAGAACGAGCAGGGATGTATTGGTTGCGAACTCCTTTTTAAGAATTATGAGATTCGGAAGGGAAAACCGGCCCTTAAGGGTCTTCCGGCCTCTTTTGGGACGGAGGATGAAGTGGAGACGCTGCTGATTTACTGCGAGGATTCGGTGCTTCATCTGGAAGTCTGCCTGCAGTATTCCGTATTTGCAAGAACGGATGTCGTTACAAGGAGCGCTGAGATTCGCAATTCAGGCGGACAGAAGTTGAGGTTGCAGAAAGCGTACAGCGCTTGTCTGGATATGGAAAACAGGGATTTTGAGATGATTACGCTCTGCGGCTCCTGGGCCAGAGAGCGGCATATTGAGCGGGGACCGGTTCGCTTTGGCAGGCAGTCGGTATCTTCGGGGAAGGGAGAAAGCAGTCATCAGGAGCATCCCTTTCTGGCTCTGGTAACGCCGGAGACCACCCAGGATACAGGGGAGGTATACGCGATGAATTTCGTGTATTCCGGTAATTTTCTGGCGCAGGCGGAGCGGAACCAGTTTGACTGCGTGCGGATGACTATGGGAATCCGGGGAGATGAATTTTGCTGGAATTTGAATCCGGGGGAGAGTTTCCAGACGCCGGAGACGGTGCTGGTGTACTCGAATGAAGGGCTTGGCCGTATGACCAGAAGTTTCCACGATTTTTACCGGGAGCATCTGATTCGGAGCCCATACAAATACCGGAGAAGGCCGGCGCTGATTAATAACTGGGAAGCGACTTATTTTGACTTCAATACGGAGAAACTTCTTGAGATTGCCAGAGAGGCGAAGGAGAACGGCATTGAGATGCTGGTCATGGACGACGGATGGTTCGGGAAGCGCAATTTTGACGACTGTTCTCTGGGGGACTGGGTGGTGAACGAGGAGAAAATCCATACGGGCCTGCCGGATTTGGTCAGGCAGGTAAGGGAACTTGGCATGGAATTCGGCATCTGGTTCGAGCCGGAGATGGTATCGCCGGATTCGGACCTTTACCGGGCGCACCCGGACTGGGCGATTCAGATACAGGGCCGGGAGACGACGCTTAGCAGGCAGCAGTACGTGCTGGATTTATCCCGGAAAGAGGTGAGAGATTATGTCTATCAGTGCGTGGCGGATATTCTGCACAGCGCGCCCATTTCCTATGTAAAATGGGATATGAACCGGCAGCTTAGCAATCTGGGAAGCGCCTGCCTTGACAGGGAAGCGCAGCAGGAGCTGTCCCACCGCTATGTGCTGGGGCTGTATGAGCTGCAGGAACGTCTGGTGACAGAATTTCCGGACTTGCTTCTGGAAAATTGCTCCGGGGGCGGCGCCAGATTCGACGCGGGTATGCTCTACTACAGTCCGCAAATCTGGTGTTCGGATGATACGGACGCCATAGAACGCCTGCGGATTCAGGAGGGAACGGCCATGATTTACCCGCTTTCCACCATGGGAGCCCATGTCAGCGACTGTCCGAACCACGTGCTGGGAAGGACGACGCCCTTTGAGACCAGAGGCCATGTGGCGCTGGCCGGGGCCTTTGGATATGAGCTGGATATCACGAAGATATCCGATGAGGAGAAGAAGGTGATTCCGGAGCAGGTGGCGCTGTACCATAAATACCAGTATCTGACCCAGACCGGAGATTATTACCGTCTGGCGTCATGGACGGATAAGAAGCCTCTTGACTGCTGGGAAATCGCGGCGAAGGACGGCTCAGAAGCGCTTGTTACCTGCGTGCAGGTGCTTTCGGAGGTAGAGAAGCACAGCCGGAGGATTTGCTTAAAGGGACTTTTGCCGGAAGCGCGCTACCGGCTGGAGGATACGGGAGACTGTTATACCGGAGAGGAATTGATGTACTGCGGGTTTCTGGTAAAGAAAGACATGGGGGACTTTATGAGTAAGCTGTATCACTTTATTCGTATATAAAGGAAAGGCGGATTGGGATATGGCGAAAATAAGGCTGATTGACATTGCAAATGAGCTGGGAGTCAGTTCGGTTACCGTTCACAATGCCCTTGCGGGCAACAAAGGGGTCAGTGAGAAGACGCGCAGGAAGATTCTGGAAACGGCTGAAAAAATGGGGTATCGTTCGGACGGGGAGAATAGGAAAACACTCCGGGAAGAGGGGGGATTCCATAAGATTGGCGTTATCATTGCGGAAAATTATCTGGCCCAGTATTCCACATTTTACTGGAAAATGTATCAGGAACTGTCTTTGGCTGCTACGGAAAAACGGTGTTATACGATCATTGAGGTGCTGAAAAAGGAAGCGGAAAAGAGAACAAGAAAGCTTCCGCAGATTGTTCGGGAGCGCAGTGTGGAAGGGCTGATTATTATCGGTGAGATAGACAGAGAATATATACGAACCGTAAAGCGGGCATTTCAGGGGCCGGTAATATTTTTAGACTTTTATGATAACGAGATTGCTCCAGACGCGGTAATATCGGATAATTTTTACGGAATGTACCAGATGACGGAGCTTCTCTTTGAACAGGGAATAGAAGAGATTGGTTTTATTGGTTCCGCCTATGCTACCAGCAGTATTATGGACAGGTTCTGCGGGTATCATAAGGCGATGATGGAACATCGGAAGAAGGTGCCGGAGGAGTGGATTATAGAGGACAGGGACGAATTGGGGCAGGTGGCGTTCGAGCTGCCCAGACGGCTGCCGGAGGCATTTGTATGCAACTGTGATCTGGTTGCCGGCATGGCGATTGAAAAACTTGAGGAGCGGGGCGTGCGCGTGCCGGAAGATGTTTCTGTGGCTGGATTTGATAATTATCTGCATCCGGGATTTGCCGATATGAAAATAACCACTTATGAGGTAAATTCCCGGGCTATGGCAAAGGTCGCGGTAGATAAGCTTCTTAAAAATCTGAAGAATCCGGAAAAAGGGCGTACTCTGGAAATCGTATCAGGGCATGTGGTCTGGAAAAAAAGCGTGAAAATGAAGCAGAATGGCTGACCGTCTTATTGAAAAAAGAAAAAGATAAAATGATACAGACGTCTTTTCGGGCTTCAGGAGGTACAAACTCCTGAAGCCTTTTTGATTATGGCAGTACCGGGCCGAACAGGCAGAAACTTTTCAGGTTTCATTTAATGATATTGATATTTGAACAGAAAAGGCCTGATATTTCATCTTTAATTGAAATACTAAGAGTTTAATTAATTTATCATATACTTAAAAATAAAATTAAGTAAAATATTATGCTAAAACATACAAAATAGATAAGATTAAAGGGATTTAAATAAGATAAAGTGATGAAAATGCACATATAAAAAAGAATGTATTGAAAAATAAACAATTTTAGAATAAAATAAAATCAACTTAAAAATAGTTAAAAAATAGTTAAGAAACGGAGGAAGAAAGATGAAAAAGAAATTAGTCAGCATGCTTCTTGCAGGGACGATGGTTCTGTCTCTTGCCGCGTGCGGCGGCAACGGGGGAGGAGGCGGCGAAGCTGTAGACGCGGAAGTGCCGTCCATTGATGAAATTAATGGTGATGATTATAAGGATCTGGAAGCGGATATCAAAATCCTTACCAACCGTACCGATGTGGTGGATACCGTATACAAGGGATATGCGGATCAGTTTATGGAGAAATATCCGAATATCAAGGTTACATACGAGGGGATTACGGATTATGAAGAGTCGCTGACCCTTCGTCTGACCACCGGGGACTGGGGAGATATCTGCTTTATCCCGTCTACTACTGATAAGAGCGAGCTTGGCGAGTATTTTACACCGATGGGAAGCTACGACGCGCTGAATGAAAAGTACAGGTTCGTAACAGAGAAGAACTTTGAAGGAACTGTGTATGGGATTCCCAACGGCGGCGTAGCAAACGGCGTGGTTTACAATAAAAAAATATGGGAGAAAGCAGGAATTAAGGAGCTTCCTGCTACGCCGGATGAATTTCTGGCCGACCTGAAGCTGATTGCAGATAAGACGGACGCGGTTCCGCTGTATACGAATTTCTCGGCGGGCTGGACCATGGGCGCATGGAACGATTATGTAGGAAATGCATCCAATGCGGATCCTGATTTTAAGAACAATAAGCTGCTTCATTCTAAGGATCCATTTACAAAGAATGATAATAAGACAGGTCCTTATGCAGTCTACTATATTTTATACGAAGCAGTTGCAAATAAACTGGTAGAAGAAGATCCGGCGTCCAGCGACTGGGAGTCTTCCAAGAGGATGCTTAATGACGGCGAGATTGCATCCATGGTACTTGGTTCCTGGAGCGCGCAGCAGTGCATGGACGTAGGCGACCACCCGGAAGATGTTGGATATATGCCGTTTCCGATTACTGTAGGCGATAAGCGTACCGTTGGTTCCGGTGGAAATTACTCCTATGGTATTAATAACAAGTCCAGTGAGGACAACCAGATTGCATCTATGCTTTATATCAAATGGCTGGTAGAGGAATCTACGATATTTGAGGATGAGGGAAGCATTCCGGCGCTTAAGAGCGCTGATCTCCCGGAAGTGCTTAAGGGTCTGGACGGCGTTGAATTCCTTTCAGACAACGCACCGCAGGAAGGCGAGGAAGACTTGTATGACAGCCTGAGAAGCACCGCGGATGTATTGAGCGGCGACTACCCGCCGAGCAATGTGCTTGAGGCGGCTCTCTATGGAACTAAGACCCTGGATGAGCTGATGGGCGAGTGGGATGAACAGTGGACAAACGCTCAGGAAAGTCTTGGAGTAGAAGTTACGGAGTAAGAGAAAGAATCCTTACTGTGAACGGAGTGAACAGTAACGAAGAATCCCGCCCTGTCCTGCGGGGCTTTCCGGCAGGACAGGGCGTTTGAAAGGAGAAAGGATATGAGTAATCAGGCATCGCACGCTCAGGTTGAGAAGCAGTCCTTTAAGCAGTGGTTTACCAGCAGGAAAATACAGAGAAGGCTTGTTATTTTCTCATTTCTGCTTGTACCGTTTTTACTTCTTCTGATTTTTACCTATGTCCCGTTTTTAAAGATGGTGCAGTTCAGCTTCTATAATATGAAGTATCTGGGGGCAAGGACATTTGTAGGATTAAAGAATTATAAGGAAGTATTTGCACAGAAAGAGATCTTCGGTTCTCTATTTAACAGTTTGTACTATATGGCCGGGGGCGCGGTTCAGCTCGCGCTGGCATTGTTCTTTGCGACCATGATGGTATTTAAAGTAAAGGGCGAATCCGTATTTAAGGCGTCGCTGTTTTTCCCATACCTGATTTGCGGTATTGCGATTGGTTTTATTTTCAAGTTCTTCTACGCAAGGGGAGCGGTACTGGATACCATCCTTCAGGCATTTGGAATGAATATCGATAATATTCCTATGTGGCTGCAGGATAAAAGTATTAACAATATATCTCTGGCGGCAACCTCAGTGTGGAGGTATACCGGACAGAATGTGGTCCTGTTCCTTGGCGCTATGATGTCCGTGGATACGGATTTATACGAAGCGGCTTCGCTGGACGGGGCAAATAAATGGCAGCAGTTCCGCTATATTATCCTGCCGAGTATCAAATCGATTATCGTGCTGAACCTCATCCTCTGTATCAGCGGATGCTTAAGCGCATTCGAACCGCCTTACGTTATTACGAACGGTACCATGGGAACCGGTACATATTTCGTTATTATGAACCGGATTGCCCATGAGAACCAGAGAGTCGGTCTTGCAAGCGCGATGGCGATCGTCCTGCTGGCGCTGATCATTATCTGTACAGTGGCCCAGAAGCTGTTCTTTAAGTATGCGTTTAACGATGGAGACGGCGACGAGTCCAAAGCGGCGGTAAAGAGGAGAAAGCAGGCGGAGAAGCAAAAGAAACTTGAGACAAAGGGAGGTGCGGCGAGATGATGGAGTCAAAGAGAGGACCGTTATCAATTATTTTTAGTATTGTAAAATATCTTTCACTGATTGCAGCGTCTATTGTTGCGCTCCTTCCGGTGTGTGTCTGCATACTGACGGCATTTAAGACGAATGATGAGTATGCGTCAACTTCCGTACTGGACTTTCCGGAATCTTTTGGTTATTTTGAAAACTTTAAGATTGCTTTGGAGAAGGCAAGCATGCTGCGGTGTTTTGCAAATACGGGAATTGTACTGATTGTGGTTCTTACGGTATCCGTGCTTACCGGGTCTATGCTGGCCTACGTAATCAACCGGTTCCGTTTCCCGGGCAGAGGAATGATTGAGAATCTGTTCCTGTTTGCGTCGCTGCTTCCGGGTATTGCGATGCAGGTAACGATTTTCCAGATTATGTATTCGCTGGGACTGATTAACCATCTGTATGGCTATATGATTGTGCTGATGGGTACGGATATTATATCTATTTATATATTCCTGCAGTTCTTTGAGAACCTGCCGGTATCGCTGGATGAGTCGGCGATTATGGATGGATGTACATATTTTGGAGTGTTCTTTAAGATTCTGTTTCCGCTTCTGAAGCCTGCGATTGTAACATCGCTGGTATTGAAGGGTGTAAGCGTGTATAACGAGTATTATGCATCCAATCTGTATCTGCAGTTTCCAGAGCTCAGAACGATTTCTACGGCGTTGTATACATTTACCGGGCCTTATGGAAATCAGTATAACTATATCTGCGCGGGGGTTATTATAACCATTATCCCGATACTGATATTCTTCCTGATATTCCAGAAGCAGGTATACAGCGGAATGGCAAATGGAGCAGTGAAAGGGTAGAAGATGTTGTGAGTCGCTCCCTGAGGGGACTTTGATACGTTCTGGCGGCGGAAGAGTGTGGATGACGTGAGTGGTGGATGTAGCGGCTTGGGATTGAAAATGATAATAATTAAGAGTGATTTAGGATTTAGAGGAAAGGCGGCAGGGGACGGTGGTTCCCTGCCGTATGGTAAATAGGATGAGTGAGATGAAGATTGTGGCTTCACCTTTGCCGGATATGCCGTGGCAGGAGAAGCCGGAAGGGTTGAGAGGCGCGCCGGTGTGGCGGTATACGGATAATCCGGTGATTGGGAGGAATCCCACGAAGGAGGTTGCGAGAATCTTTAACAGCGCGGTGATTCCCTATCAGGGGGAATTTATCGGGGTGTTCCGGGGGGAGCAGACCAACGGGATTCCTTATATTTATCTTGGGAGAAGTAAGGATGCGGTTTCCTGGGAATTTGAGGAGGAGAAGATTTCCTTTGTGGATGAAGACGGCAAGCCGTTTATGCCGGCGTATGCCTATGATCCGCGGCTGGTGCAGGTGGAGGATACTTACTATATTATGTGGTGCCAGGATTTTTACGGCGCGTCGATTGGGATCGCTAAGACGAAGGATTTTCAGACATTTACCCGTCTGGAGAATCCGTTCCTTCCATTTAACAGGAATGCGGTGCTTTTTCCAAGGAAGATTAACGGAAACTTTATGATGCTGTCCAGACCGAGCGACAGCGGACATACGCCCTTCGGGGATATTTTTATATCGGAGAGTTCGGATATGGTGTACTGGGGCAGACACCGCCATGTGATGGGCAAGAGCAGCGAGTGGTGGGAATCGGTTAAGATTGGCGGCGGAGCCGCACCCATTGAGACAACGGAAGGATGGCTGTTGTTCTACCATGGCGTAACGGGGACCTGCAATGGGTTTGTGTACAGTATCGGCGGGGCAATCCTGGATATTGACAATCCTTCCATTGTGAAATACCGCTGTGAGAATTTCCTGCTGACGCCGGAAGAGTGGTATGAAGAACGGGGATTTGTGCCGAATGTGACTTTCCCATGCGCAACCCTGCAGGATAGTGACAGCGGAAGGATTGCCATCTATTACGGCGCTGCGGATACTTATGTGGGTCTTGCGTTTACGACCATAGACGACGTCATTCCTTATATAAAAGAGCACAGTGTAACAAGAGAAGCCGATACGGAAATCGGCAGGAGATAAAGGGATAGATTATGCGGACATTTATAACGGAAATCAGAGATCATCTGGAGAATAAACTGATTCCCTTCTGGGAGGGGCTAAAGGATGAGGAACAGGGCGGCTATTACGGATATATGGGGTATGACCTTGCTGTGGATAAGGATTATGAGAAGAGCTGCATCTTAAACAGCCGGATTCTCTGGTTTTTCTCCAATGCGTATATGCTTCTGGGAAAAGAAGAACTTAAGGAAGATGCAAAGCATGCGTATGAGTTTCTGAAAAGTCATTGCCGGGATAAGGAATACGGCGGCGTCTACTGGTCCCTTACCGGAGACGGCCGGGCGCTGGACGATACGAAGCATACCTATAATCAGGCATTTGCAGTCTATGCGCTCTCTTCCTATTATGACGCGTCCGGGGAGGAGGAGGCTCTTGCGCTGGCAAGGGAACTGATGGAGCTGATAGAGGAAAAATGTACGGATGAGTACGGCTATATGGAGGCTTTTGACCGGGAATTTCGCCCAAGGGATAATGAGAAGCTGTCGGAAAACGGCGTGATGGCAGAGAAAACCATGAATACGCTGCTCCATGTATTTGAGGCTTATACGGAGCTGTACCGGGTAAGCCGGGATGGAGCAGCGGCAGACCGGTTAAGGGCGATGCTGGATTTATTTGCAGATAAAGTTTATGACCGGAAACTGGGCAGGCAGAAGGTATTCTTTGACCGGGAGTGGAATTCCATTATTGATTTGTACTCCTACGGTCATGATATTGAGGCCGCGTGGCTGGTGGACCGGGGACTGGAAATTTTGGGAGATCCGGAATATACAGAGAGAGTTTCTGGTATAACGTCAGAGATTACAAAGAATATTTACGACCGGGCATATGCCGGGCATTCGCTGGCAAATGAAGCGGAGAACGGAGTGGTTGACGCCACCAGGGTCTGGTGGGTGCAGGCGGAAACTATCGTGGGCTTTCTCAACGGATATGGGAAACATCCGGAGAGGAAGGAATATCTGCAGGCGGCGGAGGATGTGTGGAAATATATCCGGACGTATCTCATTGACCCGAGAGAGGGTTCCGAGTGGTTCTGGGCCGTGGATGAAGAAGGGAAGCCTTTGGAAAAACCGATTGTGGAGCCATGGAAATGTCCCTACCACAATGGGCGTATGTGCATAGAAGTAATCAGGAGGATGGGAAATGATACATAAGCGGTATTACGTGGAAAAGGAAAAGCAGGAAAAGCTGATTGCCAGAAAGAACCGGAAAGCGGACTTTTATAATGGCATATTCGACCGGTATGAAGATCCGGTGCTTACAAGAGACCATGCGCCTCTCATCTGGCGGTATGATATTTCCGAAGAAAGCAACCCGTATTTTATGGAACGGCTTGGGATTAACGCAGTCATGAACTCCGGGGCGATTCTGATGGACGGGAAATATTATCTGGTTGCCAGAGTGGAGGGAAATGACAGGAAATCCTTCTTTGCGGTGGCAGAGAGCGACAGCGGGACAGAGGGCTTCCGGTTCTGGGATTATCCGGTGGTTCTGCCGGACACCTGCCCGGAAGAGACCAATGTATACGACATGCGCCTGACCAGGCACGAAGACGGGTATATCTACGGCGTATTCTGTTCTGAGAGCAAGGATACGGAAAGCGCAGATCTGTCGGCGGCTGTGGCGCAGGCCGGGATTGTAAGGACAAAGGATTTGAAGACATGGGAACGGCTGGACAATCTGACCACCCTGCATTCTCCCCAGCAGAGAAATGTGGCGCTGCACCCGGAATTTGTGGACGGGAAATATGCGTTTTACACCCGTCCGATGGACGGCTTTATTGAGACAGGAAGCGGCGGGGGAATCGGTTTCGGGCTGTGCGGGGATATTGAGCATGCGGTGATTGATGAGGAGAAGATTATCAGTCCCAGAGTGTATCATACCTTAACGGAGTCGAAAAACGGCGCCGGCGCGGTTCCGATTAAGGGGAAGAAGTGCTGGATTCACATCGCCCATGGCGTCCGCAATACGGCGGCGGGACTGCGATATGTGCTGTATGTATTCGGGACGTCTCTGAACAATCCAGCGGAGGTGATAGCGGAGCCGTCGGGAGTATTTCTTGTACCCCTTGGAAAAGAGCGGGTAGGCGATGTGTCCAATGTGGTATTTACCAACGGCGCTATTGCGGCGGAAAACGGCGATGTGTACATCTACTACGCATCCTGCGATACCCGGATGCATGTGGCGACGACTACCATTGACAAACTGGAAGATTATCTCTTCCATACGCCGAAGGATCCTTTGCGCTCGCCGGACTGCGTAAGGCAGCGCTGCGAACTTGTGAAGAAGAATCTGAAGTTGTTGGAGCAGGAATCATATGCCTGATACCGGGAGAAATCCGGCGGTTTGCAGCGGACGCTGTATTCGCTGCGGCATACAGCCGGTTATTCCGTAACAGGGCGGAGAGCGTAAGAAAGTCAGGGGTTTTACATGATAAATAAATGGATTACCGATATCCGGGAAAAGACAAAAGATATGAGCCGGGAGCAGGCGTTTGAGTATATCCGAAATTACTACTGGTATCATATATTGATTATCTGCATGCTTTTTGCGCTTTTGATTCTGGCCATATACCATATTGGATGGGGAGACCGGAAGAAGGACTTTTACTGCGCGCTGGTGAACCAGCGGATTGATTTTGAACGCGACAGGCAGATTGCACAGTACTTCGCGTCAGAAAGCGGGATGAAAGAGAAACATATATCGGTAAATTCCGATTATTTGATTTCCTATCCGGGAAATGAGCTGGAAGATATCAATGAAAGCTCTTATGAAAAATTCTTTTTTAACTGGGCCGAAGGAGATATGGACGCGGTCATTATGACGGAAAGCTTCTATCGGTACTGTCTGGAGCAGGAAGGCGAATTTGTGGACTTGAAGGGCTGGGCCGAAGAGAGCGGCATGGATGCGGCGGCGCTCATAGAGGACTCCGTCCTCTATGAGGAGCAGGGAAGCTTCCCTGCTCTCTATATAAATAAAACCTGTCTGTCTGATCTGGTAGAGGACGGGGAGGAAGACCCGGTTCTTCTGGTATTTCCAAAAGCTTCGGACCATGGAAAGAACGGCAGGAAATTCTTTGATTATGTATTGAAATGAGGGAAAATTATGAAAAGCAGGCTGAATATTGAGAATCCGTTTTTTGAGATGATGGGAAAACTGGGGGATATTATTATTGTAAATATTTTATTCCTGGTATGCTGCCTTCCGGTGGTGACGATAGGCGCCTCTATTACCGCTATGTACCAGGCCTTTCAGGAAATGGCGGACGGCAGGGCGGCCTCGGTGTTCCGAAGCTTTTTCCGGGCGTGGAAGGGATATTTTAAGAAAAGCCTTCCGGCATGGCTTGTGATGCTGGCCGCCGGAGGAGTGCTGGTTTTTGATTTGTTATTCTTAGGGCGGGCCGGACGGGACGGGTTCTGGAGCGTTGTCAGCCTGAGGATTGGATGTCTGCTTCTTCTGTGGGAAATGATA
>CAOKJI010000015.1 GCA_948468495.1 uncultured Dorea sp.
TCTATGCGGTGTTTTTGTTAATTGTCTGGGTTCGAATCCCCGCACGCTCAGGTGTGAAACTGGGATTGAGATGGGATTGAAAATAATATCATTTTAATATCACAGAGGAAAGAAAAATCCTTGTAGTGGCTGGCTACAAGGATTTTTCTTTTTGTTATAGTTATCTAAAAGGAATGAGAGTAAAGTGTGGCACTGCAAAGGTCTTATTCACAGTGCGTCAACTTAATGAGGGGGGATAGTTGTCTGTCTTTCAACTATCTGACATTTATTATAATGGACAAATATGACAGAAGTATGTTCTTTCTCTAAAAGAAAAAGAAAATTTCTTAAGAAGTTCTTGCGAAAACCTAAAGTAAAGATATAAACTGTTTAAATGAGTAGATTTTAGTGATAGTATGAATGAATGAGACGAAGTTGTTTAATTTGATAGAGAGAGGATGGAAGAAATGGAACAGCCATTTTCCAGAACAGAATTATTATTGGGCAGAGATGGAGTAAAACGGCTTCAGAACGCAGCGGTTGCGGTGTTTGGTATCGGCGGCGTAGGCGGGTATGTGGTGGAAGCGCTGGCAAGAAGCGGTATAGGCCGTTTTTATTTAGTTGATCATGACAGAGTAAGTGTGAGTAATCTGAATAGACAGATTATTGCGACAGTCAGCACCATTGGCAGGTATAAGGTAGATGTGGCGAAGGAACGGATTTTGGATATTAATCCGGAAGCAGAGGTGTATACCTGCCGGACCTTTTATATGCCGGATACAGAAGGAGAATTTGATTTCAGTAAATATGATTACGTGGTGGACGCTATTGATACGGTAACTGGGAAGCTTGCGCTCATTATGCAGGCAAAGCAGGCGGGAGCGCCGGTGATTAGCTCCATGGGAGCAGGGAATAAGCTGGAAGCTTCGGCGTTTGAGGTGGCAGATATTTACCAGACGTCGGTGTGTCCTTTGGCCAGGGTAATGCGCCGGGAACTTAAGAAACGCGGAGTTGAGAGTTTGAAGGTAGTGTATTCAAAGGAGCAGCCGGTTAGCAACAGCCGCCCGCCGGGAAGCAATGCATTTGTTCCGGCGGCGGCGGGGCAGATACTTGCAGGGGAGGTTGTGAAAGACCTGGCCCTTTAGAATGAAGATGGAGCCGGCTGTTTTATAATAGAGACAGAATTAGTACGCTATAGCGAAATAAAAGAGAAAATGAAAAGATGGCGGGAAGGAGACTGGATAATGGGAAAAGAATATTGGAATGGAGCCGAGGCGGCGCATAGGAGAGTTATGATGAAAGCAGCCGGATATTCTGACGAAGATATTCGGAAGAAGCCGCATATTGGAGTACCAAATTCGTATATGGCAGGATCGCCGGGAACAGCGCATTTGAGACAGGTGACGGAGGCTGTGAAAGAAGGAATATGGGCAGCTGGTGGAATCCCGGTGGAATTTGGTATTCCTGCTACTTGTGGCAATGTTGCCAACGGTGCGGATGAGATGAAGTATGAGCAGGTGGGACGGGATATTGTAGCAATGTCTATTGAGTTTGTTTCAAGGGTACATAACTTTGACGCCATTTGTTGTGTGGCGAGCTGTGATTTAATTATTGCAGGCTGTTATCTGGCGGCATGCCGTCTGGAGATTCCGGCAATGGTGGTTACGGGCGGTTCGATGCAGGCAGGAAACTATTGTGGTAATACGGTAGTAGAAGCGGATCTGGATGCAGCCAGGTTCTCAGGCGCTTCCGAAGAGGAACTGATGGAGATGGAGGACAGTGTGTGTCCGTCATTTGGTGCATGTCCGTCTATGGGAACAGCGAATACAATGCAGATGCTTGGCGAGGTGTTGAATCTGGTTATGCCGGGCACATCAACAATTCCGGCGTCGGATAATGCAAGACTGCGCGCAGCGCGTACAGCCGGAAAATATATGGTAGAGCTTGCAAAGTCAGGAAGAACGCCAAAAGAACTTATTACGAAAGAAATTCTGGAAAATGCAATTATGTTTGATATGGCGGTTGCCGGTTCGACGAATGCAGTTCTTCACATTCTGGCTTATGCATATGAACTTGGAATTGAACTGACTCTTGCGGATTTTGAGAAATATGCGAAAGAGATTTACTGTATCAACGCAGTGATTCCAAGCGGCCCATATACGGTTGTAGATTTTCATTATGCAGGCGGTGTAAAGAATGTGATGAAAATGCTGGAGAGTAAACTCCATACAGACGCGCCGACTATGTATGGAAATACTTGGAAAGACATTCTGGATACTGTTACTGCAAAGGAAAATAAGGTGATTCATTCACTGGAAAATCCGGTTTCAAAGGAACCGGGACTTAAGATTCTCAGGGGGAATATTTCTCCGGCAGGAGCAATTGTCCGCCCGACGGCAGTATTTGAAGAAGTAAAATATATCAAAGGAGCTGCGAAGGTATTTGAGGGCGATCAGCCGGCTTATGAGGCAATTATGGCGGGAGAGATTGTTCCTGGAGATATCATCGTTATCCGTTATGAAGGGTGTAAGGGAGCGCCGGGAATGAAGGAACTTATGCTCAGTATTGACGCGCTGATTGGTCTTGGACTGGATAAAAGCGTCGGACTTATCACAGACGCCAGATTCTCCGGATTTAATTATGGGGCTATTGTTGGGCATGTATCCCCGGAAGCTTATGACGGAGGCGTAATTGCGCTGATTGAAAATGGCGATATCATCGAGATGGATATCACGAATGGCTTTGTGAATCTTCTGGTATCCGATGCAGAGCTTGAGCGAAGAAGAGAAAAGTGGGTATGTCCGCCGTTAAAACAGCAGAAAGGCGTACTGAATATTTATGCGCAGATGTGCCGGCCAGCAGAACAAGGAGGCGCGATGCAGCCGTGGAGTCTTGACGCAAAGTATAGAAATAAATACACATTACACAGGGTGAGATAAAGACATGAAAATGATAGAAAAATTTATTTTGAATCACAATTTAAATAAAGAAGAATTTGTAGAACTGATTCGTTCTGCGGAAGAATATGAAAGCATCCGGCAGCAGTTGAGGGAAGAGGCGGTAAAGATTCGCAGAGAGCATTACGGCGTGGATGTCTTTACCCGGGGGCTGATAGAATTTACCAATTTTTGTAAGAATGACTGCTATTATTGCGGCATCAGAAGAGGAAATCGAAATGTGAAGCGATATCGTTTGACGAAGGAAGAAATTCTTGACTGCTGTGAGAATGGGTATGGGCTGGGCTTTCGCACTTTTGTGCTTCAGGGCGGAGAGGATTTGTATTTTACCGATGAGCGGATGGCAGATATCGTTCATGCAATTCGCGCCGGGTATCCGGATTGTGCGATTACCCTGTCCATTGGCGAGCGTTCTTATGAGAGCTACAAATTGCTGAAAGAAGCAGGCGCTGACAGATATCTTCTCCGTCATGAGACAGCAAATGAGGATTTATATAGCAGTCTTCATCCAAAAGAGATGAGTTATACTTGGCGCAGGCAGTGTTTATATCATCTAAAGGAGCTGGGATATCAGGTGGGAGCAGGATTCATGGTGGGCTCTCCGGGACAGAGATTAGAGGATTTGGCTGAGGATTTGGTATTTTTGAAAGAATTGAATCCACAGATGGTGGGAATCGGCCCGTTTATTCCTCATCATGATACCCGGTATGCGGCAGAACCGGCAGGAAGTGTGGAGAGAACAGTGCTATTGTTATCTATCATTCGGATTCTGTTGCCGAAGGTACTGCTTCCGGCAACAACTGCATTAGGAACGCTGGACGCTTGCGGAAGGGAAAAGGGACTGGCGGCAGGGGCAAATGTAGTGATGCCGAATCTGTCGCCCCTTAAGAATCGCAGGCAGTATGAATTATATGACAATAAGATTTGCACAGGGGAAGAGGCTGCCGAGTGCTGGGGAGATTTGGCAGTAAGAGTGGAAAGAATCGGGTATCGGTTAGTCAGCGATAGAGGAGATGCATGTTTGTAAGAGGAAGGGGGGAGTTTCATGAAGAAAATGGAAAAAGTATTAGGGGTTTTGTGCGTAGTTATCATGATTTTAATAACAGCGGCGGGATGTGGAGCTGGTATAAGGCATATGGAACATGCGGGGAATGAGGACAGTGATTCTGGGAAGCATCCGGGAGGTATAGAAGAAGGCGGAGAGATAGCGCAATTGTATCAGAGTATTTATGAGCAGGCGGCAAAGGATGATAGAAAAGACGTTGAGATAATGGAACAGATTATCAGACGTCTTGGGGAGCATGGTGTGACTGCGATTGACGGGGATAATCAGATGAATATGGTCAATGTAGGGAAGGCGGAGGAATTTGTCCGGCATCAGGAGTCGGGAGAAAGAGGAGAGTTAACGGTAATTCGGCTTCTATATCCGAATGGATTTGCGAAGTATGATATGCGGACGGAGGAGAGAAAAGTATCCGTAATCAGAGATTATTATGAATATCAGGACGGACATATGGAACATGGGAGCCATGACCAATACGAGGCGGCGGGCTGGCGATATACGGACGAGGGCTATCTGATGTTTGAGGGAGAATTATTTTCAGAAGAGCAGTATGCGATGGAATTGGAAGGAATGACGGAATATGTGGCGATGCGAATTGAGCCTCTTGACGAAAAATGCAGGAAGCTGAATCGTCAGTATATCCGGCCGGTAGGATATGGACGAAATAATTTGTTTCTGCTTGACTGGGATGAGACAGATTTTGGAGATATAGATTTTCAGGATTTGTTTGATATTTTTTATCTGCCGGTATACGGGAAGAAGAATCCTTATGCGGAAAAGGGGATTGGGACAGGAGAGGTGATCCATGTACCGGAGGAGGAATTTGAGCATGTGATTACGGCACATTTTCAGATAGACAGGGAAGAACTGCAGAGAAAGACCATCCATTTTTCCGGTGATTACAGCTATGGATTCCGAACCAGAGAGATGGGGGAACTGGAATATCCGGAGATTCCTTATCCGGAGGTAGTAAGCTATGCAGAAAATGGTAACGGATTGGTTACAATGACGGTAAATGCAGTGTATCCGGAAGAGCATACGTCGAAAGCATTTTCCCATGAGGTTACCGTACGGCTTTTACCGGAGGGAGGATTTCAGTATGTATCGAATCATATATCGGAGGGGACTATGTCCGGGGATGGTAATACGGCGGCGACATGGCATCGAGACAGACTGAGCGGTATGGAATCACAGGATGAATCTGCTCTGTGGGTGCTTCCGCAGGCGGAAGAATGCCTGTTTACAGAGAAGGAAAAGCGGGAACTGCAGGAATTGGCAATGAAGGCGGGCGAGCAGGTGAAAGGGGTGTACCGGGATATAGAAATTATGGAGGGCCCATCTTACGGTTCAAATATTAAGGAATTTACGAAAGAACAGAGGAAGGAAACCGTCGCGCTTCTTGGGAGAGCGGGCTATACAAGTGTTACAGAAGGCTGTAATATGGAGAATCCGGAACCGTTGGAAGAATTTTACAAAGCTTATCTCGATAATAAAGATGCGCTGGCAACGGTAGTTCAGGTGAACCGGGACGGGTTGCTGGGGATTATTACATTTATTTATCGAAATGGGGCGCTGCAGACCTACTATGCGGGGGTTCGGTGGCAGGAAGGGGGAGTCCCCGCGCTAAGCGATATTTCGGTCAGCGATGTGGCGGAAGTCAGGCTGACAGAGAAGGGATATTTTATTTATGCCTATAAAGTTATCATTGCCCATGCGTCTCTGCGGCAATACTGGAGGGTGAAGCCGCTGTCCGATACCTGCCGGGAACTGACAGAAAAGTACATAGATGGGTTGAGTTATGTAAATTATAATCTGCTTGTGAGAAATTGGGACGAAGGAAATGCAGAAGAGATTCTGACGGCAGGCGTGTTTGAGGATTTGTACCGGATAGATACCGGAGAACCGCTCAGGGTGGAGAATGGAAGAATACCGGCGGAAACATTCGAGAGGGTGCTTACGACCTATTTGCCGGTGACGGCGGAGCAAATAAGAAAAGCTTACACATATGAAGAAAAGAGCGGCAGTTATCTTTATGAAAGGGTTACGCCCAGGGCGCATCCACCTTTTGGAGAAGTTGTTGAATACGCGGAAAACGGAGACGGAACCCTGACTTTAATAGTCGACGGGGTATGGCCTGATTATAATTCGGATTGTGCATTTACCAATCAGATTGTGGTGATGCCATTTGCGGACGGGACATTCCGGTATCTGTCAAATACAATATGGCAGAAAGAATTGGAAATTCCGCGTGTGAACTGTAAGTGAGATAGATACCATGATAAACCAGTTGACGAAATTGTCTGCAGCTATTATTATATAGAAGTATTGTCCGGGGAAACAGGTGCAAGTCCTGTACGAGCCCGTCGCCGTAAGACATACATGCAGGAGTGTTATTCAGCATGTAAATAGTATGAATCTGACCCGAAGCCACAGCAAGGGGAACAGCCATTGGAGAATCTCTGAGAAGGCCGGTTGATACTCATGTCAAGTCGAAATATCCGGGCAAAGAAATCCTCTTATTTTAACTGCGAGCGCCGGTTTTGGAGGAAATATAATCAAAGGAGATTTAGAAAGATGCGAATGAAATGGAATAAAAAATTATCGTCATTCATCCTTTGTGTAGTGCTTACTGTGGCTATAGCGCTGTCTGCAATTGGCTGTAATGGCAAACAGGAAGAAACGCCTTCCGGCGGAAAACAGGAAGTAAAATCACAAACAGAGACGGAAGTAAAAGACGAGGAGTCGGCCCAGGAAGATGATTCGGTCATGGGAACGGGAGATACTGTTTTTTCGCTGACAGTGGCAGATGAGGAAGGCGTGGAGACTGAATTTGAAATACATACAGATAAGGAAACCGTAGGGGAAGCTCTGCTGGAAACGGGTCTGATTGAAGGTGAGGAAGGCGAATACGGCCTCTATGTGAAAACGGTAAATGGAATTACCGCCGATTATGATGAGGACGGTACGTACTGGGCGTTTTATATTAATGGGGAATACGCGCAGACAGGCGTAGATGCAACGCCTGTTGCGGAGGGCGAAGCCTATTCCTTTAAGGTTGAAAAATAGTTATGAAGCTTACAACCAGAGAGGTTGCTGTGTTTGGAATGCTGGGAGCGCTGATGTATGCTTCAAAGGTTCTAATGGAGATGGCGCCGAATATACATTTACTCGGCGTGTTTATTGTGGCATTTACAGTAGTTTATCGCAGAAAAGCTTTATATCCTATCTATATATATGTGATATTGTGCGGAATTTTTGGCGGATTTTCTGCCTGGTGGATTCCGTATCTATATGTCTGGACGATTCTATGGGGCTGGGTTATGCTTCTTCCGGAGAATCTTCCGGCGAAGATACGGCCTCTTGTATATATGGCGGTTTCCGCGGCTCATGGTTTTTTATTTGGCACATTGTATGCTCCGGCGCAGGCGTTATTGTTTGGGATGGATTTTAAGGGAATGACGGCGTGGATTATTGCGGGGCTTCCCTGGGACTGTATCCATGGAATCAGTAATTTTTTCTGCGGAGTTTTAATCGTGCCGGTTATTACCATTTTAAGGCTGATAGAAAAGAGCGGACAGAACCGTTAAAAAAATCTTAAGAAGTTCTTTTGGATTTCTTTCGGAAAGGCATTTTGGTTAAGGAATTATTAAGAGGCTTCGATGTTTCTTAAGCTGACAGGGATAGGAAATTGCATAATTATGTGGTAAAATGTATTTACTGTAATAAAAAGGCATCTTTGGCTGGAGAGAAAAGGAATGACACATGAAAACAATTTATATTCTTTTGACAAAATCAGATTCAATATTATCCAGGATTATTCACTTTATAACAATGGATTCTTATACACATGTTTCCATTGCTTTTGATGAGAATCTGGAACAGCTCTATAGTTCTTCGCGGAAGAATGGACGTACGGTTCTGCCGGCAGGTCCCTGTATGGAACAGATTAGCTGCGGTTATTACCGGAAGCATGCTTCAAGGATTCCCTGTCTGCTCTATGAACTTCAGGTTGATGAGGAAATCTATTTTCAGGTGAAAAGAGAGGTACAGAGGATTATAGAGAATTCTGAAGAATATCATTATAATATATTTGGTCTTCTGTTGTGTCAGTTTAATATTCCCTATCACCGGAAACGGCATTATTTCTGCTCGCAGTTTGTGAGCGAGGTATTGGATAGGAGCGGCGCGCTGAAGCTGCCGAAGGATACTTCGCTGATGAAGCCCAGCGACTATATGTGTCTTCCAGAGTTGAGCTACCGGTTTCAGGGCCGGCTGTGGGATCTTGTCATACGGCAGGGAACCATGGCGGTGATGTAGAAAAGACGCAACGCGTTACATATTAGCGAATCTGGATAAGGTTCCAGGAATGACTTCCGGCGAGCTGGCGCGGGCGGCATTTACCAGCAAGGCGACGGTAGTGCGCCTCAGCCAGAAGCTAGGGCTTGCGGGATATCAGGAATTTCGTTTAAAGCTGGTGGAAGAGATAAATCAGAAAAACAGACTTGCCCAGATGCTGGAGAGTGAACCGATTCATGGTAACAGTTCTTATTCGGATATTATCAATACGCTTCCGGGGCTTTATGATAAGGCGGTAACCAATACCCGCCTTGCTCTTGACAAGAATAGTATGAACCGGATTAATAATGTATTGCAGAGTGCGGAGTGTATTGATATTTACGGCGCTGGAATCAGCTATATTCTGGCTCAGTCGGCGGCTTTTAAATTTGCCACATTGGGCGTGGAGTGTTCCGCTTACGAGAGTATTAACGGACATTATCTGGCGGCAAGAAAGAATAAGAAGACGATTGCATTCTTAATCAGTTTCACAGGGGCGAACCGGACGATGATTCGGGCGGCCAGATATCTGCGCGAGGCGACGAATAATTATGTGGTGGGAATTATGGGGCCGCATAATCAGGTTATCCGGAAGTGGTGCCATGAGGTTGTAGAGGTTCCTAACAGAGATTCTTTGCTGAGCCTGGATGTGATTACATCATTTTCAGCAGTAACCTATGTTTTGGATATTTTCTTTTCGCTGCTCTTATCAAGGCGTTATGGAGAACATGCGAAGTCGTCTTTGGAGATGCTGCTGCATGTTGGCCTGCTTTTGAATAAAACGGATTCTGATATGGGCAGGGAAGAGTAAAAATACGGAATTACAAACGCATATTATGTTATGCTGAACCGCTGTTTCAGAGACAGCGGTTCTTTTTTCGCTTTTTTTGGAACAGCGGTTCTATTGCTTTCCGGGACATTGAGGCAGGGATATGACGCGTGTTATAGTTGGTTCAACAAAAGGAAATACCATAAAAATGAGGAGGAAAAACAGATGGGAAAGTATCAGGCGCTGGCAGAAGAAATCGTGAAGAACGTCGGCGGTAAAGACAATGTTGCAGGACTGGTTCACTGCATTACAAGGCTTCGGTTTACATTGAAAGACGAGGGGATTGCAAAGGACCAGGTACTGAAGGACATGGAAGGCGTTGTGACCGTTATGAAGAGCGGCGGGCAGTATCAGGTGGTCATTGGAAATCATGTGCCGGAAGTATTTGAGGATGTAATGGCGCTTCTGGATTTGAAAGAAGGGGCGGCAGACAGGTCAATGCAGGAGACGAATTGATTCATATGTAATATAACTCCGGGCACTCCATAGCAGGCACAGCGGGGCGCCCCGGGGTGTTTTGCATGGCGGGCAAAGCGCCTGCAGAGGGACGCCTTTATGGCGTGTTTTGATGAAAGGAAGGATATCTTATGCGAAAAGATTTTTTGTGGGGCGGCGCTACTGCGGCAAACCAGTGTGAAGGCGGTTTTCAGGAGGGCGGACGCGGGATGGCCCTCGTGGATGTGATTCCTCATGGCAGTAACCGTATGCCGGTTATGCTGGGAAGGATGGATTACCGGGATTTGCCGGATGATACGAATTTTCCGGGAAGAGAAGCCATTGATATGTATGGGCATTATAAGGAAGATATTGCATTATTTGCGGAAATGGGATTCAAATGTTACCGTTTTTCCTTTTCATGGTCCCGGATTTTTCCTACCGGCGAGGAAACAGAGCCGAATAAGGAAGGGCTTAGATACTATGATAATTTGATTAACGAGCTGATAAAGTATGGAATTGAACCGATTGTTACCATTTGTCATTTTGATGCGCCGCTTGCGCTGGTAGAGAAATACGGTTCCTGGAAAAACCGAAAAATGATTGAGTTTTTTCTTCGTTACTGCGACGCGGTTTTCCAGCATTTCAGGGACAGAGTGCGCTACTGGATTACCTTTAATGAGATAAATATGCTGATGCATCTTCCTTTTATGGGAGCGGGAATCCGTTTTGAAGAGGGCGAGAATGAGGAACAGGTAAAATATCAGGCGGCACATCATGAACTGACGGCGTCTGCCATGGCTGTTAAGCTGGCTCGTGAAATCAATCCAGACTTTCAGGTGGGATGTATGTTAGCGGCGGGAAGCGTATACCCCTATAGCTGTAATCCTGATGATGTGTGGGAGAGTCTGAAAAAAGACAGGGAGAACTATTTCTTCATTGACGTGCAGGCCAGAGGGGAATACCCATCCTATGCCAGAAAGCTCTTAGAGCAGAAGGGTATACAAATCAGCATGAAGGAAGAGGATATACGGATTCTGAAAGAGAATACGGTGGATTTCATCGCTCTCTCTTATTATAACAGCCGTTGTGTGCGGGCGGACGGACAGGGGGAAGCTTCTGGAGGAAATGTTTTCGCTTCGGCGAAGAATCCGTATCTGGAATGCAGCCAGTGGGGATGGCCTATCGACCCGAAAGGATTCCGCATCACGCTGAATGCATTATACGACCGCTATCAGAAGCCGTTGTTTGTAGTGGAAAACGGCCTTGGGGCGGCGGATACGCCGGATGAGAATGGAAATGTCAATGACGATTACCGGATTGACTATTTAAAGTCCCATATTCAGGCAATGATGGCGGCAGCAGACGAGGACGGAGTAGAAATTATCGGCTATACGCCATGGGGCTGCGTGGATTTAATCAGCGCTACTACAGGGGAAATGTCGAAACGGTATGGTTTCATCTATGTGGATAAAGACGACGACGGGAAGGGTACGCTGAAACGTTCCAGAAAGAAATCTTTTCATTGGTATAAAGAAGTAATTGCCGCAAATGGGGAGAATTGCTATACTATAGACGTAGTATAGAATCTTTTCTTCAGAAAGGGGAATAATTAATCATGAAAATCGGTATTGGAAATGACCATGCGGCGGTAGATATGAAGAACGAAATTAAGGCGTATCTGGAAGAGAAAGGTCACGAAGTGGTAAATTTTGGAACAGATACCAGTGAGAGCTGTAACTACCCGGAATACGGTGAGAAAGTCGGCGTGGCAGTTGCGGGAGGCGATGTTGATTTGGGCGTCTTAATCTGCGGGACGGGCGTAGGTATCTCAATGGCAGCGAATAAGGTAGAGGGAGTCAGGGCTGTTGTGTGCAGCGAGCCATATTCGGCAAAGCTCTCCAGAGAGCATAATAACAGTAATATTCTTGCATTCGGCGCGAGAGTAATCGGAGTCGAGATGGCGAAGATGATTGTGGACGCCTGGCTGGACGCGGAATTTATGGGCGGCAAACATGGTAAGAGGGTTGATATGATTATGGATATTGAAAAAAGAAAGCTCCATGGGAAATAGAAGCGGAAACGGCTGTGAGGGATACATAATCCGGCACAGCCGTTTTGCTATTATTATAGTAGGAAATTAATTACCGCTTTAACTGGGGAACATAACTTCGGCAGGATTCAATACTGCCCTTTACAAAGGCGCCTTTCTTCAGTGGGAGAAGCTGCTCTCCTGTAAGCTGAAATACAAAGAAACGCTCGGATTCGAAGGTTCCGCGGATATCATTCTTGCGAAGGTCAACACCGGCGGCGCCGTCTTTGTAGGAGCGGATGCGGTTTCCTTCAATGGTAATAACATACTCAAAGCCCTTGCCATGATAGGTATCGTGAAATTGCCTGACAGCAGCGCTTTTCTTCTTAGTAATATTGATAAATGAAGCGACAATAGCGGCAAGGCATCCGAGACCGACAATAGCGA
>CAOKJI010000016.1 GCA_948468495.1 uncultured Dorea sp.
GTGCATCCCGGATAATAACTGTACTTCATAGTTCTCGCTGTCCTTTCTATAAATATTCGATTTAAATATCAATCTGAGCGATGACCTTCTTCAGCGCATCCGCACTAAATTTCAGCTTTTCAACCTCTTCGTCGGTAAGCGCCATCGGAATCTTGCTCTGGATGCCGTTTGGTCCTACCAATGCAAGAGTGCTTAAACATACGTCCTCAATGCCGTACTCTCCATGCATCATAGAGGATACTGTCGATACGGATTCCGAAGCAGACATGAGAATGCCGCATAATCTGCACACGCCTCTGGTAACTGCATAGAAGGTAGCGCCCTTATTGGCAATGATCTCGCCGCCAGACTTCTGTACATAGGTAAGCATCGCCTCTTTATCCAGCTTTTCCGCCTTCTTGCCCATCTTCGGCATCATCTCATAGTAATCGTCTACGTTAACGCCTGCGATTCTGGCTGCCGACCATGGAACGAAAGAAGTATCGCCATGCTCGCCGTATACATAAGCGTGAATATTTCTCTGTGCAACCTGGAAATGCTCAGAAAGACCGCAGCGCAGACGCGCGGAATCTAAGATGGTTCCGGAACCGATAATCTGATTCTCCGGAAGTCCGGAAATCTTGGTAAATACATATGTCATAATATCAACCGGATTACTTACGATAATATAGAGCGCTTTTGGCGCAGCCTTTACAATCTCCGGCGTAATCTGCTTTAAGATATCAACATTGGTCTGTGCCAGTTCGATTCTTGTCTGACCCGGTTTACGCGCAATACCAGATGTGATGATGACAATATCAGAATCCTTTGCATCCTTATAGTCGCCCGCAACGATGGAGATCGGGTCTCTAAAACATGTCCCCTGCTCGATGTCCATTACTTCGCCTTCCACCTTCTCCTTGTTGATATCGATCATGACGATCTCAGACGCCATGTCCTCTCCGGATAAAGTGTACGCAATTGTTGAGCCAACGCTTCCTGCTCCGATGATAGTAATTTTGCTGTTCATGTTTTCTCTCCTTCTAACTTTGTTTTTTCTATGTCTATGACAAGATAACAGAAATATGTCGTTTTCTGCCCTTATCCTCAATTATGATAGCACATTGATAACTAATTAACAAGCAATTTTTCGTCTGAAATGTTAAAAAAATAGCATATTTTTTCCAATCAAAAAATCCACAAAAAATATGCTGTAAAGCTTTCAAAAAGCAGCATTTTTTTTGTGGATTTTGTATATTGCCATGTTTCTTGTTAACGTTCTGCAATCTCTTTAAATCTGTCTGCATGAACCCCATACCACTCGTCAAACTTCATTCCCGCATCGGAAATCTCTTTTCCGAGTTCCTCAAAGAATACCGGTATCTCAGCCTCAGTAATCGTACCAACCTGCTCTCCGAATCGCTCTTTCCCTTCTTCGTCATTTCCATTTACCGTAAGCACAAATGCCGGCTGCGTCTTCCCATCTACTTTTTTCACCGCTCCCCGCAATCCAATTCTTCCAATCTGATGGGTTCCGCAGGAAGAAGGACAACCAGAAATATGAATCTTCGGCAGTACGCCGTCCTCATACCCCCATTTCCTCGATGCAGACACTAATTCCGCAAGTACCTTCTGGGAATCTCTCAAACCGACCTGGCAGATGGATGCCCCGATACACGCAACGGACGCCTCAAACTCCGTCTGCGCACTGTCCTTCGTAATTTCAAGAATCTTCTGTGCTTCTGCTCCGGTAAGATTAATCACATACAGCTTCTCATCCGGTGCAATCCGAATCTCCGTCTGTTCCATATCCTTCATTGCCTCATACAGCTCTTTTAGCTTTGCAGGCGCCGGACAGCCTCCGATGGGATGGTATTCCACCGCATAAAGCCCCTCTTGTTTCTGGGAAGCGGCTCTTCTGTCGTCCACCTGAACGCCATCCGGTTGCTTCGTAACCAACCGCTGCTCCGCCTGAATATCCAGCTTCTCCTCACCCATCGCCTCTGTCAGCTTCTCCTGATATGCCTCTGCATACTTGTCCCCCAATACATCCTGCATATACCGGGTCCTCGCCTTCGCGCGGTTCTCATAATTGCCATAGGACACAAAGAGCTTCACCATAGCTTTAATATAGTAGAGAATCTGGCTTCCCGGAACTGCCTCCGCCACCAGAACGCTCATCTTAGGGTTATTTCCCAGTCCGCCCGCGCTGTAAACGTCAAACAGGCCGTCTTCTCTTGCAGCAAATCCAAGATCCCGGAATGTTGCATGGGTATGATTTGCCTGAGAATTGGAAAAGCATACTTTCAGCTTCCTTGGCAGCTTCACCGTTTTGATTAGTCCCATCAGATACTCGCCTGCTGCCTCCGCATAGGGAAGCACGTCAAAATATTCTCCCTTTTCCACGCCTGATAAGGGCGACGCCATCACATTTCTTGGGAAATCCCCGCCTCCGCCTCTTGTCACGATTCCATGCTCCAGTGCGGCAACCGCCAAATCGCAGACTGCATCCGCGCTCAGATTATGAAGCTGGATTGTCTGACAGGTTGTAAGATGAACCTTGTCAATCTTATATTGCTCTATCGACCTGACCACAAACCCAAGCTTGTCTACGGAAAGCCTTCCTCCCGGCAGGCGCAGTCTCAACATCCCCGCCTTTCCTCCCCTTTGGGCATAACTTCCGAACCCTCCGGAAAAACCCTTATACTGAGGCACTGTAATCTCGCCTGCATAAAACTGCCTGGTTACTTTCTCAAATTCTTCATAGTCCTTTTTCCATTCCATTTCCTGCATCTTTCCGCTCCTTACTTCTATCATTTTTCATATAAAACCTAACCTATGAATATAGTATATCTATTGATATCCAAAAATACAATTAAAAATCTCTCTGATTACTTATAAATTTAAAATGGGAAATCGGGTTCTGGTTTATTTTCTAAAAATATGTTATGATGATTAATGGATTTAAAAATGAATAAAGGAGGATTCTATTATGGGATTTTTAACAGGGAAAACAGCTATTATTACAGGTGGCGGCCGCTCAGTGCTTAGCGATGGCAGATGCGGTTCGATCGGATACGGCATCGCGACCGCTTACGCCAAGGAGGGGGCGAATCTGGTAATCACCGGCCGCAATGTAAAAAAACTGGAAGACGCAAAGGAAGAACTGGAGAGACTCTATGGCATTCAGGTGCTGGCTGTACAGGCTGACGTATCCGCCGGTGCAGACAACGAAGCGGTAGTCGGAAATGTGATAAAACAGACGATTGAAAAATTCGGCCGCATCGACGTACTGATTAACAACGCGCAGGCTTCGGCTTCCGGCGTGACTCTGGCCGAGCATACCACAGAACAGTTTGATTTGGCGTTATATTCCGGTCTGTATGCAACCTTCTATTATATGAAAGCCTGCTATCCGCACCTAAAGGAAACAGAAGGCTCCGTAATCAACTTCGCTTCCGGCGCAGGACTGTTCGGGAATTTCGGACAGTGCGCTTACGCGGCAGCCAAAGAAGGCGTGCGCGGCCTCACAAGGGTAGCGGCTACCGAATGGGGCAAGGACAATATCAATGTCAATATTATCTGTCCTCTGGCATGGACCGCACAGCTTGAGAATTTCGAGAAAACTTACCCGGAAGCTTTCAAGCAGAATGTGAAGATGCCGCCAATCGGTCATTATGGCGATACAGAAAAGGAAATCGGACGTGTTTGCGTACAGTTAGCTTCTCCTGACTTCAAATATATGAGCGGCGAGACCATTACGCTGGAAGGCGGCATGGGACAGCGTCCATAACTGCTAAAGGCAACGTTTTCTGTCACAGAACGCCCCCTGGAAAGCAGCGCATTTTAGAGCTTTCCAGGGGGCGTTTTTGTCTGCCCTTTTCTCATACTCTCCGGGCAGCTTCATGCATATCCCTGCAACTACTGCAGTTCTTCTAAAAATTCCACGCCCTCCATCCTGCGGATTTCATCAATAATCTCCATCCGTTTTTTCCGGTTCTTCACCTCAATACAGACAATGGCATGAGGGCCTTCGCCCTTAATCCTGCTCTTGGTCACCACAAAGCTGCAGACCTTTATATCCATATTATATAAGTTCGCCCGGACGTCCGTCACCTTCTCTATCGAAGAAAATTCCACATACAAATCAAAAATTCTGGCATACATATGGGTCCAGATATCCACTTTCATCAGGAACTTTAAGGTAACCATCACAAGAATCAGCGTGATAAACGCGCCTTCTACAAAGCCAATCCCCACCGCAAGCCCTAGGCAGGCGCAGGCCCATAACCCTGCTGCGGTAGTAAGTCCCCGGACCTGATTCTTTCCAGTAACGATAATTGTGCCAACGCCCAGAAAACCGACTCCGCTGATTACCTGCGCTCCAATCCGGGCGATATCCGTATGGCCGTCAAAATTCAAATAGATATACTCTCCGGTCATCATCACTAGCGCAGCGCCGAGACATACCAGCACATGCGTCTTCACTCCCGCGCCCCGGCGTTTGATCCCTCTCTCCACGCCAATGATGGTTCCCATCAGGAATGCAGACACCATACGGAAAACAAGCGCCCCTGTAGACCATCCCTTTGCTATCGACATAAATTCCGCCATTTTTCATCTCCTCTTATGTATGTTATCTGCACATCTCCTTTGTCATACCTTCCAGACGCCCCTGATGACCAGGCTGTTCGACTGTTTCACAAGGTATACCCTCCGGGTACCCCATTATGGCCATGCGGCCCTTTCACAAGGCATCCTTTCAGTATTTTTCAGCCCTTTATGCCCAGACATACTCGCCTTTCTCACCTGTGAAATAGAAATCTGCATAGCTCACATCGAAGATATCCTTCCCAATCCCGCTCACGTCAATCTGGTTCTTAATCAGGTACTGCCAGGTTCCCGCATGGGCGATATTGCCCTGGAGCAGTACGCCCTCTACCTTTCCGTCTCTCAGAATCACACGCTTATACTGGGTTCTGTCTTCCTTAATCCGGATATCGTCGCCCTCTTCCGGCCGAATCCGTCCCACGCAGAGCGTCACCAGCCCAAAGAAATTAATGGTATTCTTCATGGCATAGATATCCGTATATTCCGCTTCCACACCGCACATATTTCTTCCGGCAATCCTTCCCTGATCCGCCGCGTTTGGCCAAATCCCAGAACGGCCTGTAATATCGCCCGCCGCGTAAATATCTTGGCAGGAAGTTCTCATATGGGAGTCTACCGTTATACCGCGCTCGCAGGCAACGCCGCTTCCCTCCAGACAGCCAATCGCCGGACGGACTCCCGCCGCAACAATCAGCAAGTCACAGGCAAGCTCTTCACCGTTATCCAGCTTAACCTTGTGAATCTTTCCGTCCGCCTCGCAGACTGCCTCCGACGCTCTTCTTCCCAAGACAAAACGGACTCCCGCCTTCTCAAACAATTCCTGATAAGCCGCGGCGCCATGAGCGTCAAGCTGCACAGGCAGAATCTGATCCACCATCTCCACTATCGTAAGTTTCTTTCCCCGCTCAAGCAATCCATAAGCCGCGTCCAGACCTACCAGGCCGGAACCAATCACCAGAACCTCTTTCGCATCTTCAGCTTCCTTCACAATCGCCTGAGCATCGGACAGATTCCTAAGCCCGTACACATTGGACGCTTTTCTCAAATCCCCCACCGGAGGAATGAAACTGTCGGCCCCGTTTGCAAGAAGAAGCTTATCATATCCTACGCGCCCTCCGTCATCCAGAATAATCTCTTTCTCCTCAGGACAGACTCCCTTTACCCTAACGCCGCTCTTCCAGTGAATCCGGTATTTTTCAAAGAAGTCCAGCTCTGTAAAATCCAGACCCTTCTCGTCCCGCTCTCCCGCGATAAATTTGTGGAGCATGCACCGGGAATGAATCTGTGCGTCTGCGGAAATCATAAGGATGTCTCCGTCTGCGTCTCTCTTCCGAATCTCTTTTGCCGCTTCAATACCTGCGACTCCCACGCCAACAATCACATATTTCATCCCATTACACCTCCTCTACATGAATCGCCTTCTTTGGACAGGCGGCTACACAGGATGGCTCTCCGCCTGCATTTACACAGAAATCACACTTAATCACCTTACTCTTACTTACTCTGTCAGGCTTCAATACGCCGAAAGGACAATTCATCACACACATAAAGCAGGAACCGCATCTTGTCTCGTCATAAAATACATGACCGCTCTCCGAATCCTTCGTAAGCGCGCCACTCATGCAGGATTTCACGCATTCCGGTTCATCACAGTGACGACAGAACAAGGGCTTATATCTTCCTTCCGCATCTTTTAATATGTAGTTCCTGGACTCATTCTTCGGGTCAGTCAAATCCAAATCATAAATCGTACCGTCAGTCTCCCGGTGCGCCTGCATACAGGCAGCGGAGCAGTTTTTACAGCCGTCGCATTTATCGTACTCTACTATAATACGTTTCATATTCTCTGCTCCTTTCTAAATATTTAGTCCCTGACGCTTATCCAGTATAATTCCTTCCAGAATATCTGCCGATTCCTTCGCATCTGCATTAATGATTACCTGTCCGCCGGTCAGCTTCTTCATATCTTCCGTCAATACCTGTACGGCAACTTTGCTTCCGCTCACAAACGGCGGCAGGCCAAGATGCAGCGGCAGACCAAGAGCCAGGCCGTAACAGCCGTCCGCCAGAGCCTGTTCCTCCAGCCACTGTGCTGCAGAAAGGACAAGCGGAAGCTGCGGAAGATCCACGCCCAGCGCCTCGGCAAGCTCCGTTGCAACAATCTCCAGACGCCCAATCGCAAGACAGGGGCCGAAGTTCAATACCGGCGGAATGCCAAGCTTCTCACAGACTGCCCGAAGCTTCGGTCCTGCATACTCCGCCGCTTCCGGAGTCATAAGGCCGCAATTTTCAATTCCTCCCGAAGAACAGCCTGCCGTCAGTACAATGATATCTTTCGCAATTAATTCCTTCACCAAATCCACTGTAAGCACGTCATGTCCGCCTGCCGTAAGATTCGAGCATCCTACCACGCCTGCAACGCCCTTAATGTCTCCCGACACAATCAAATCAATCAAAGGCTGCCAGTTTCCGCCTAAGAACTTTTTCAACGACACTTCGCTAACGCCCGTCAGTGTATTCTCATAACCATGTTCTTTCATCAGATTCATCGGTACGCTGCCCCGACGCGCCTGATATGCCTCTACAATCTCGTCTATAATCTCTTCCGTCACAGCGGGACGGTTCTCAAAGTCAAATTCTTTCAGTTCCGCATTCGCCTTTTTCGCCACATTATCAATACAAATCTGCTTAATCTTCAATTCATCGCAAATAGGCTCGATTCCCGGAAGCGTACAGTTAAACTCTGAAATCACCGCGTCAATTCCTCCAGTTGCAAGAATCGCTTCGCTGGTATAATTATTCCCCGCATGGCCGTCAAATACCTCTGTGTAATGAGCTCCCCGAAGCTGTAAATCCTGTCCCACACAGGTACAGCCTACCAGTTTAAAGCCTTTCGCGCCCGCCTTTCTTGCCTTCTCCTTCACATCCTCGTCAGTCAGACGATTCTGTAAGAATGTAAACATCGAATGCTGATGGCCGGTAATCATAATATTGATGTAATCCGGATCAATGACTCTCAAGCCTACCGGCGCAAAACGAATCTCCGGTTCTCCCAGTACAACGTCATTCAAAAGATTCGTAAGTACCAGTCCGTAAATTCCTGTAGAAATACCAAGCTTCAGACAATCAAGCAGCATATTGACCGGGTCTGAGTTCAGATTTGTGGAACATTTCACAACTCCATGGAACACTTCAGATTTGGCGCCGCCTGGTAGAATCCCCAACTCTTTCCACTTCTCATAGCGGGGAGCATAAGCCAGCTTCTCAGTCAGCTTCATCTTCTCATATTCCGGAAGGTACAAATCCTTAAGAACTGCATCCGCCACAGCTTCCGCGCGTTTGTGAGCGTCCGCTTCCTCTATCCCAAAAATCTCAGCCAGACGATTCAGCGTATTGATTCCTTTAATTTCTCCTCCGGACTTAGCCGTATTCTTCACGTTCAAAGCCGTATTCTCCACCACATGAATATAGCAGCCGGAACCGGAAGCAACGGCCCTTAAAAGGTTCCTTGTTACAATGGTATCCGCATTGGCGCCGCAGATACCCCTTGGTGATTCCGGCGTAATCCTACAGGGACCATTTGAACAGAGCCTGCAGCATACGCCTTGTAATCCAAACGCACACTTGGTGCTCTGGCTGTCCACGCGGTGATGAGACGTCTCCAGCGGAAGTCCCGCAATAAACTCCTCTAAGGGTTTGTCCGCGCTTTTACATGTGTTGCATCCATAACATTGATTCATAAATCTACCTCCTTGTTGTATTTTTATACTTTATAAAATGGCCATAATGTAGTGCCCGTAGTGTATACCTTATAAAACGGCCGAATGGCCATTAGGGGTGCCCGTAAGGTATAACTTTTGTATAAAATATATCTCTGATTTATTAAAAATTTTACTATAATTTACGATTTTTTTCAATATTATAAATACAATTCCCATATTTAGTCCCTTAATTGTTACTGTTCACTCCGTTCACAGTAACCTTCGCAAATACATTTAAAATTCGCTCACAACTGAATCATTTTCTTACGTACTTTGCAGTGAATGCAAAGTACTGTATGAACAGTAACCCTTAATCTACATTAATATCAGCTATAAAACCTCCTTTTAATTTTGAGAAAAATAACGCCTACCGTCAAGTAAGCGTTACGATTAGCTTTCATACATCTTACATTTCAATACTGCAAATCGCCTTAGAACGTGTTTTATACTATCATCTTGCGCGCTTCGTAATAAGCAAGTCGTTTCTACAGTTTGCTTTCCAACAGCAGTCATATCAAAAAGCAGGAGAACAGGCAGCGTGTGAACTGCAGCCTCTTTAACCCTGCTTAAAATGAAACAATAAGCTGCATCTTAAATTGTTCTTCCCCATATACGGCATGAGGAATATCTTTCGGCATAATCAACGTCTCTCCCCTTTCCAACACAAACACTTCGCCGCCAACAGTAAACCTGCCTCTGCCTTCTAATACAGTAACCATAGCATCCCCGCCGGACGCATGAGTCGATATCTCCTCTCCTTTATCAAATGAGAAAATCGTCATACTGACAGCTTCATTCTGTACCAGCGTCCTGCTAACCACCTGTCCAGGCTGATATTCCACCATATCACTCAATCTCAGTTTCGTTTGTTTTTCAATATTCTTGTACATCTTACAATCCCTCCGATTCCATTTTATAAATTCTTGATAATCAGCGCGATTCCTGACACAATCAACATGATTATTACGAGCTTTTTCACTGTCGTTTCGGAAATTCTTCTGCTGCATGCAATCCCCAGATACAGCCCTGCCACCATAAACGGCGCAAGCTTTACAGCCTGAATGAAATTAGAAAAAGTCAATATCCCGCAAACAGCATAAAACATGATTCTCAGCGTATTTTCAACCAAAAATACAACACATATATTAGCTTTAAACTCATGGCTTCCATCTGTCACCCTGCTCATATAAGCCCCTAACAGCGCCCCTACGCCATACAATCCGCACAACAGACCGGACAATACGCCTATAAAAATTAGCACAGCCTTTGTTTTTTTGCCTGACCCTTCCTTGTATTCCCCAAGCATCTCAAGTCCCACAATCACAATCAAAAAGCCGAATAGAACCTTTATCAATTTAGCATCTCCATTTGCTAACAGAAAAATTCCAGGCAGACTCCCGGCAATAACCAAAACCGCAAGAGGTATACAGAGCCTCCATTCAATAGACTTCCTCTCCTGATACGCCATAATCAGATTACTAGGATATCCCAGCAACAACTCTACTGGAGAAATGCTGATATTATTATTCCCGAAACTTAAGATTGTCGTAAAAACAAGGGTATTCGCGAACCCACATAAACCCTTTACAAAAAAAGCCGCTACCGCTGCCGCCATCCACCATCCCAATTCCAAGAATTTGTTTGCTTCCATTTTCCCTCAGACCTCTTCCTCTTCGCGCCAATACCTTTGCTTCGCCGGGCAATCAGACCACCGGAACAAATTACATTTCTTCCAGCAACGTAAACGTAACCTGACGTCCATAATCAATAATATTAAGAATATCCTGATAGTCAGTCGTATTATTTAATTCTAATATTTTAGAATAAATCTCTTTCACTGTATGAGCGCCTTTCCCATCCCCAGAACGTTCTTTATTGAGTTCACTCCAACATTTCTTTATATAATCGGCAAGATAACGCTCCGAACATATTTCTCCACTCTCAATCAAGTCTGCAATTACTTTTAATTCATTATGTGCCTTATTTATCTCTTCCGCATCTATTGTATATAATTCTCCCCATTTCTGAACAGCAGTTTGAATATCCATCAAACTATGTTCCGCCGTAGACAGACTAATATATATCCTAAGATAGATACCGGTATTCAGTTCTCCCATCTTCGGCAACGCAACTTCCAGATAATCAATTGCTGACAACTCGAGAAAATGGAGCATACAGATATCCGCATATGTCTCTCGAAATGAAATTCGTAAATCACTAATACGGTTTGCAAAAAGCGGCAGCTGGCTAACTAATTCCCGTTCTGATAAACCAAAGAATTGTGCCCCACAGTAGTCACTAAGTACATAATCTCTTGCAAGTTCTGCATAAGCTTCTGTAATTTTTAATTCATCCGCGATACGGCATACTCTTTCCGCAATATCCAAAAGCGGTTGTCTGTAAACATCTTCACAACTCTCGCCCGTCTCTATCTCATAATTACACTTAAGCGTATTATCCAAAAAATCGAGGGCCAGATATTTTAAGAATTTTTCTCTATTGCTTATCACATTATCAAAACAGTACTTCATCAGCTCACATGCTACGCAGTCTAGAAAAAAATAATAACGCTCTTCCCTCATCCGAAACCTCTCACCCATATAATGAGCCAGCTCATGACAAAGCGCTGGGAGCAGTCTGTTCGGATTATACAGCAAAGAATATGGTATCGTAATTTGCAGCAACCCCTGAGTCTCCCCATTCGGCCGAAAAAGTTCTACTGTATCTACGTCCATTTTTGCACTGGGCGCCAGCAGAAAACAAAAAGTATTCGTCTTTGTATCATCCAGTTTCTTCAGTTCATCACTAAATGACAGTAAAAATATAGTTGCATACTCCAAAACAAACGCCGGTATATCATAAGTTAGAGGTCTTACCTCTGGTCGGTGAGATAATTGTCCTTCTGCCCGCATCAGGTGTTCCATAGTATGAATACACAATTCTGCAAACTCCAAATACAGAGGTTTATTCAAAAGTTCAAGCGCGCAAATCACATTATCCCAAAATGCATTTAATCCTGGAAGAATCAAAAACACCGACTCATCCAAAATTGCTGTCCGACTCATATGTACCAGAGTATTCGTCAACTCTATAAGCGGACGCAGCCATTCCCGGTGCTCAGCAAAAAGACTTTCTGCGTCGTCATTTTTCACTACCTTATCCAGAACTTTCTTTTGAACCTGGTAACTATATTTTTCAAGATCGTTTTGCATACCGGATTTTGGCGCGGCACCTTCCCATCCAATTCCGATACGAGTAATGATATCGTAAAAAATGTTCAAAATATTACTTCCATCCTCGTACCACATACGATATAATCTGACCAGACGTTCCATCGGTATCTTCTCAGCGCAAATAATCGCATCCTCATTCCCAGTTACCCGATATAACTGACCTGTCCGCTCCTCATCCAGACATTCCCGGGCTTTTTGCAGTTCATCTTCTGCCGCACCGCCGCGAATCGCAAAACGAATCGACATAAAGTCAATATAATCGTTTTCCATCCCGCTTAATTCAACTTCCCCTTTTATCAAGGAACCCGGAATACAAAAATACGTATATGCGCTGCCCACTAACTCACAATTTGTTGCCTGTAATGACCATTGCGACAATATATGAAATTTCTTTGATCTGCTGACCAGTACAGTATCACTCAATTCCACTGTATAATATGTTCTCCAGTTTATTTCCCTATAAT
>CAOKJI010000017.1 GCA_948468495.1 uncultured Dorea sp.
TATATTCATACATACACCGCAGTAAACGCCCTCTTCGCCTCATACACATCTCATACTCCTTCGGCCTCCCCAGAAACCATCCGGCTTCAATCTCCTCTTTCTGGTTGAATCCTATCTTCTCCACCGCTTCCTCCGCTGCTTCCCTCTGTGTCAGAAGTCCTGGCCGCACCGTTAGACAGTTTGCACCGTCCAGCGTATCATAGGCATGAAAGGCCCGGTTAAAATCCATCAGCGAATGCAGTCTCCTAGGCCGATTCGTCCGGTTATCCACCAGAAATCCCCAGTTCCCCCAATGCCTGTCTGTATTTCCCACCAGATAATCCAAAATATTCATCATATAATAGGAATAACTATCCAATTCGAGTATATATTCCAGAGCATCTATCTCATGATTTACTGCATAAACCTCAAATGCTTCCCGGGAAGCAATCGAATATTCCTTGGAAGTCATAAGTTCACTGACTGACACTTTCTCTCCGTCGTAACGCTCTTCCCAATACGCAACCTGACTGCATGCGAAACACTGGCAGATTCTGCTCGCCAGAACTTCCCGCTCTACAGCATCCGCTCCTCCGTCTTTCAACAGATAAAACCCATTCTCTCTCCTTATCCATGCTTTGGGAAAACAACCATTTGTAGATAAATCCTGTGCAATCTGATAATTCTGCACCGTAATCTGTTTCCCTCTGAGGGAAATGTCTACAAACGCATTACTCAGATGATTATCATACAGATTAACATCCTGAAACCGGCTCTCATCCCCTTGTTCTTTAACCCAGTAAATGTCTGTCAAAGACACACACCGGTATGTCAGCGCAATCCGGGCCCGGTCCCTGTCGGTAACAGCCTGACTTACTCCAATACTATTCAGTATTTCCTTAGCAAACTGTCTGTCAAGAGTCAGGATTCTGGTAGCACACCAATAGTAAAAATTCGTCACGTTACTAACCAACGTATCAATCTCTTCATCTGAATCATCCAGATACAGATTCCATGGCATAAAATCCGCCTCAAAGATCACACAGTGTCCCTGCGTATCAATTCTCGCGCTCCGGCGCTCTCCATACATGATTTCATACACTGTTCTCACCCGAACACCTCGATTTTCCTTATTACCTATTGTCTTTACCAGTAAATAGTTTGTCGTGAAGCTGAACATTTACCTCTGCTCCCAAAAGAATACAATACATGCAGAAATACAGCCAGAGCATAATCAGCACAATAGTCGTCAGACTTCCATACATATCCGAAAACCCTTCAAAAATATCCAAATACATAGAAAATACCCAGGATACCACCTGCCATCCGATTGCGGAAAACAAAGCCCCCGGTATCTGTTTACAAAACAAATCCCTGCGGTTCGGCAAAAATTTATACAAAAGCAGCAAAAAACCCATAAGCACTGCCGGAGTCAGAATAATTCTCAGTTCTATCAATTTATCTGTTACCGGCTTGATTGCCGGTATATGGGATGTTGCAAATATATTAATAGAATTGCCAAATACAGAGAGTACCAGAAGCAACAGGATAACTCCCACGAAAAGAACCGTATACAACGTAGCGCGAATACGAAGATAGATATAATTCCGCGTCTCCGGACATCCAAAAATCGCATTCAGTCCCGTAGTAATGGACAGTACGCCTTTACCCGCCGACCAGAGCGCTACAATAATCGTAACCGGAATCACCGTACTGGACTGATTATAGACCTGATTTACAATGGATGTAATCAGCGAATCCACTGTCGACGGGAAAACCTGCACCACCGCCGTCATTACATCTGCCTTCGTCACAGGCGTATACTGAACCATAGTAAGCAGCAACAATATAATCGGAATTAAAGACAGCACAAAGAAATATGCAGCCTGCGCGGCATATGCACCAACATGGTGTCCGCCAATCTCATCTGATACACTCATCGCCTTCCCAATCCATTTCCCAATCATACGATTCCTCCGTAACTTTATGGCAATTTTACCACTTTCATCCTATTCTTTCAAGCTATGAACTTATATCTCTACAGTTTGCAGAGCGGCGCAGGCGACGTGTGAACTGTAACCTTCTATCGTCTATCCCACCGTTACTCCCTGGTAGAATAATTCCAGAATCTCTTTATAAGTCTTCCCTTTCTTTGCCATCTCATTCGCTCCATTCTGGCTCATTCCGATTCCATGTCCATAGCCGCCGCCCTCAATTATGTATGTATCCCCCTCCTTTGTAATGGAGAAAAAAGCGCTGGGCAGCAGTTTTTGACTGTCCACAACTGTACCGTCATTTTTAACGATTGTATATCCCGCGCCCCCAAGCGCCGTCCGAATTTTATTTTCTGTTGTTACTGTAACTGTATTTTCCGTTCCTGTAGCCGTCAGTTCCAACGCAATGTCCCCTGGTCCGCGTTTGGTAACTTCCACATTCTCTAACGTGCCAAGATTCTTATTCGCATACCCGCCAATCAATCCGGAAAGGGTTGCCGCACTGATTTCAGCCCTCCAGTGGTACCAGGGAAGTTCTCTTTCATAATCTCCTTCACCATCACATATCTGAATATTCTGAAGATATGCATTTCCTTCATTGGGGGCGCTGCCCCATGCCTCCATCGTCGTTGTTCTGCCGCAGGAGGTGGAATAATAATAGGTCGTCGCAATATTTTCCCCATAACGAACCACCTCTCCTGCCGTCTCTGCCACAGCTTTTGAGCTGCTCTCTGCCGGATAGCTATTGTTATACACCTGAAATTCTGTACTGTCATTTACATGAGCTTCATACTCAGGATACGCGTAATCTCCCATCTGCCTGGCCGCATAGCTTCTCGCACACACTGCCTGCGCTTTCAGCGCTTCCATCTCATAAGAGGAAGGCATTTCACTCGGAACGACCTTGCACAGATACTGATCCAGTGGAAGTTCATTAATAATCGCCATACCTTCCTCTCCAGACCAGACCTCTATCACGCCCGCATAAGAAGGGATTCCGCATCCGCGCTCAATACTCTCCACCCGGATTTCCTCTCCATCCTTTAAAGGGCGCAGCAAAATCCTGCCCTCCCCAAACCTGGCGTCATCCGGCGCCAAAGTAAGAATACCGTCGTTCCACTCTTCTTCCTTATCTCCATAAGACAGCAAAAGACCGCTGTCTGCCCCCAAACTAACCGAATCGTGCAGGAAATTCCCATACCCGGAAGTCATAAGAAGTACCCGGATATTATGAGCCGGAACCGAACCCTGCTCCTTTTTAACCGAATCGTCTTCCGGCAATTCCAAATCGCTCTCTGTATTCCCCTTCAGTTTTCCTTCGTCTCCTGCAGTAAAACGGACAATTCCTAAAATTACGCACACCATCGCCATAACGCCTGCTATATATATATAATTTCTATTTCTTCCTCTCAATTTTCCCGCCTCTTGTCCTTCTTTTCTCTTTAGTGTATGAAAGCTTTTTCTGAATGATGCCTTAACGGACATTAGTAGTCCGTTAAGTGTGCCTTAACAGCGCTTTCCCAGTGTAACAAAAAGAACGGCCTTACGGCCGTCCTTTCATCTTTGGTACATCCCCAAAATGCCGGTTCCTGTATTTTGACTCCTAGCCATAGCTAGGTGGGTGTCCGCATCCGCTTTTTTGTCTTCCTCTGCCTGAAAATGGAAGGCCTGACATATTACGGAGATATAAGAGTCCCGTTTAAAGTTTTGTAGGTTCAAAATTACAGGAATTATCGTGCATCCCAGGTTGCTGGTATTATTATAACCCAAGATACGGCATTTTTCCACTATTTTAGTAAAAAATAGAATAAAAATTTTTCCAAAAAAGTTACTGCCCGCAGGAAAACCTGCGGGCAGTAGCGAAATCCTATCTTACTTGTTTGATGCAAAATATTCGCGAACCAGTTTTACCACAACTCCTGACAGCAGGAAGAGGGCAACTAAGTTCGGAATCGACATCAATCCGTTACAGGTATCGGCAATGCCCCATACCAGTCCCAAATCAATGGTAGCGCCCACAATCGCAACCAGTGCATAAACTACATAGAATGGTTTTACAATCTTTGTACCGAATACAAACTCAACACAACGCGCGCCATACAGTCCCCATCCAAGAATAGTGGAAAATGCGAAACAACACATAGCAATCGCAGTAAAGATAGATACCCAACCGCCATAGGTAACTATAAACCCGGAAATGGTAAGCTCCGCTCCAGCCGCTTCTCCAAATGTAATACCTACGCCGCTGCAAAGGATAACCAGTGCAGTTAACGTACAAACTACGATGGTATCTGCAAATACTTCAAAAATTCCGTACAGACCCTGCTTTACCGGCTGGTCCGTATCTGCACAGGAATGTGCGATAGAACCGGTACCGATACCAGCTTCATTAGAGAAGATACCGCGGGATACTCCCCTTCTCATACTAACGAAAAGGCTTCCCACTACGCCGCCGGTAAAGGCTGACGGGTTAAACGCTCCGACAAAGATTGACTGGAATACTGCCGGAACTGCGCCTGCATGCAGAACTACTACGCCAAGAGCTAAAATAATATAAAATACTGCCATAAATGGAACCAATTTTTCGGTTACACTTCCGATACGCTTTACACCGCCCAGAAGTACAATTGCAACCAGAATAGCAATCACAATACCGATACACAAGTTTACAAAACCGAGTCCGCCGCTCTCTGCAACTCCATAATTCACCAATGCAGAGTCAATAGACGCAACAATTGTATTAACCTGAGTTGCGTTACCGGTTCCCATTACTGTCAGGGCCCCAAGTAATGCATACACACATGCCATCCAGTACCAGTTCTTTCCAAGACCGTTCTTGATATAGTACATCGGACCGCCGACATAATCGCCTACTGCGTTTCTCTCGCGGAAATGCACTGCCAGCGTTACTTCTGAAAACTTAGTACACATACCAAGGAGCGCGGAAATCCACATCCAGAATACTGCGCCCGGACCGCCGATTGCGATTGCTCCGGCAACTCCGGCAATATTTCCAGTACCAATGGTAGCTGCCAGCGCGGTACATACTGCCTGAAACGGTGTAATCGAGCCTTCTTTCGCTTCCTGCTTGTGGAAAATCTTACCGATTGTGTTCTTTAGAGCATATCCGAATTTGCGGAACTGGATAAACCCTGTCCGGAAAGATAATACCAGACCAACACCGATAATACAAATCATCGCCGGGACGCCCCAGACGAAATCATTTACGATCCCATTAATGCGTTCAATAGCTTCTAACATATTTTTCCTCTCTTCCTTTTAATCCATATCCATTTGAATCCTTTTAATCCTCTTAATTCTTTGTATCCTTTTAATCCTTTTTATCCCTTTCATTCCCTGATTCATTCTTCCTAATCATATATACAGACCATCAGAATCTGCTGTGACATAAAAAGGGGGAAGCGTAAGGACCCCATACTGTTCTTAATCGCTCCCCCCTGCCTGAATGTATACTTAACGAACTACTAATGCTTGTTAAGCTATGATTAGATTAATGAGCGTGGATCTGTGTATTCCTCGTTGTAGCTGTCCGCCACATTCTTACAGGTAAGTTTTCCATCGTAAGTATTGATTGCAGAGTAAATAACATCATTATCCTTGCATGCCTGCTCCAGTCCCTTATTTGCAATCTGAAGACCGTAGCTCAATGTAGCGTTGGTAAGTGCAATCGTAGATGTTCTCGGAACTGCTCCCGGCATATTGCCTACGCAGTAGTGAACTACACCGTCCACGATAAATACCGGATCATCATGGTATGTAACCTTGGTGGTCTCGCCGCATCCGCCCTGGTCAACCGCAACGTCTACGAATACTGCGCCCGGCTTCATCTCCTTCAAATATTTCTTCTTGAAGATCTTCGGCGCTGATTTTCCAGGAATCAGAACGCTTCCGATTACCAAATCCGCTTCCTTTACAGCCTTCTCGATGTTCGCATCCGTAGATACAAGCGTCTGGATTCTTGCTCCGAAGATATCGTCCAGATAAGCCAGTCTCTGAAGATTGATATCCATGATTGTTACGTTAGCGCCCATGCCTACGGCAATCTTACAAGCGTTTGTTCCAACAGAACCGCCGCCGAGAATTACAACATTCGCCTTCGGTGTTCCAGGTACGCCTGCTAACAGCACGCCCTCTCCGCCGTACAGCTTCTCTAAATACTTCGCGCCTTCCTGAATACTTAAGCGGCCTGCAATCTGGCTCATAGGCGCCAGAAGCGGGATGCTTCCGTTTCTCTCAATCAGCGTCTCGTAAGCAACGCCTTTAACCTTAGCATTTAACAAAGCGTCTGTCTGCGGTCTGTCTGCTGCAAGATGCAGATATGTATAAAGAATCAGTCCTTCATGGAATAACGGATACTCCCCGGAAGAGGCTCTTTCACCTTAACCATCATCTCTACGCTGTCCCATACTTCCTTAGCGCTGTCAATCATCTTAGCGCCGGCAGCCACATACTCTTCATCTGTAAATCCAGAACCAAGACCTGCTCCAACCTCAACCAGTACTTCGTGGCCTGCATTCACATAACTCTTTGCATTATCCGGCGTCATACCTACGCGGAACTCGTTGTTTTTGATTTCCTTTACACATCCGATTTTCATTTCTCAAATCCTCCTAAATAAAATAAATGGTTAAAATGGTTGTTGAAGAATATTATTCAATTTACTTTTTTGATGAAGAATATCCGTCTATGTCTTTAGTATATTTCAACAAAATTCATTTGTCAAGAAAAGATATTTTGTTAACTATCACGATAAATGTGTAACAAGCCTGTTAAAATATAGTCGAGAATTGTCAATCCTGCCGCGGAGGTTCCGCTGTGTTCCGGTTATATATAGTGGGCCTGAAGGTCTATATCCTGCAGATATGCGTATAAAAAACAGGCGCGGTCTTCCGCGCCTGTTTTTATATAGTAATAAGTGATTATTCCTCCGACTTTTATAACTGAGGACCTGCCGGTACCAGTGCCTTGCCGGCCTCATTGCCTTCATACTTAGCAAAGTTCTTGATAAATCTTCCAGCCAAATCCTTTGCCTTAGCTTCCCACTCTGCAGCGTCTGCATAAGTATCGCGGGGATCAAGGATTCCTGTGTCTACGCCGTTCAGCTCTGTCGGTACTTCAAGGTTGAAGTAAGGAATCTTCTTGGTCGGTGCGTTCTTGATGTCTCCGTTCAGGATTGCATCAATGATTCCGCGGGTATCCTTAATGGAAATACGCTTTCCGCTTCCGTTCCAGCCTGTATTCACAAGGTAAGCCTTTGCTCCGCTCATCTCCATTCTCTTAACAAGCTCTTCTGCATACTTCGTTGGATGCAGCTCTAAGAATGCCTGGCCGAAGCATGCGGAGAAGGTAGGCGTCGGCTCGGTAATTCCGCGCTCGGTGCCTGCAAGCTTTGCTGTAAAACCTGACAGGAAGTAATACTTGGTCTGCTCTGGCGTCAGAACAGATACCGGAGGAAGTACGCCGAATGCATCCGCCGACAGGAAGATTACTTCCTTTGCAGCCGGCGCTGCGGATATCGGACGCACAATCTTCTCAATATGGTCAATTGGATAAGACACACGTGTATTCTCTGTTACGCTCTTGTCTGCGAAATCAATCTTGCCGTTCTCATCCAGCGTTACATTTTCAAGCAAAGCATTGCGCTTGATTGCATTGTAGATATCCGGCTCAGACTCCTTGTCAAGATTGATAACCTTCGCATAGCAGCCGCCTTCAAAGTTAAATACGCCGTTGTCATCCCAGCCATGCTCGTCATCACCAATCAGAAGACGCTTTGGATCGGTTGACAGGGTTGTCTTACCTGTTCCTGACAGACCAAAGAAGATAGCTGTATTCTCACCATTCATATCTGTATTGGCAGAGCAGTGCATAGCGGCGATACCCTTCAGAGGCAGATAGTAGTTCATCATAGAGAACATACCCTTCTTCATCTCTCCGCCGTACCATGTATTCGCAATTACCTGCTCGCGGCTTGTAATATTGAACATGGCAACTGTCTCAGAGTGAAGCCCCAGCTCCTTGTAATTCTCTACCTTAGCCTTAGAAGCATTGTAAACTACAAAGTCAGGCTCGAAGTTCTCAAGTTCCTCATCCGTCGGCTTAATAAACATATTCCGGATAAAGTGAGCCTGCCATGCAACTTCCATAATAAAACGGATAGCCATACGTGTATCTGCATTTGTTCCGCAGAAAGCATCTACAACAAACAGTCTCTTATTAGATAATTCTTTTACTGCGATATCCTTTACTGTTGCCCAAGTCTCCTCAGAAGCCGGATGATTGTCGTTCTTATACTCGTCAGTAGTCCACCATACCGTATCCTTTGAGTTCTCGTCCATAACAATGAACTTATCTTTCGGCGAACGTCCCGTATAAATACCGGTCATAACATTCACTGCACCCAGCTCACTTACCTGTCCCTTCTCATAGCCTTCGAGTTCTGGTTTGGTCTCTTCTTCAAATAACAATTCATAGGAAGGATTATAGACGATTTCTTTTGTTCCTGTAATTCCATACTTAGTTAAATCAATCTTTGCCATGTTCGTTTTGACCCCATTTCTTAGTATTTGTATTCACAACACAATTCTGTGTTCCGTTTATAATTATACAAATCTGAGAAAAAAAATCAACTTATTTTTTGTTATTTTTTTCACATATTGCTTTTTTCTCTGTTTTGCCTATAAATTCAACAATTTTCTCACTGTTTGTTCCATATTATCCACATCGCATTCCAGCGTATGAAGAATATCTGCATTCAAAATCTCTTCGATTGCCCCCGGAAGCTCCGTTCCAGATATACGCTTCAGCTCTTCCAAAAGCCGGAATTCGTCTTTGTCTGCGTAAATTTTGTCAATCGCGGTCATCACGCTCTTCACAAATTTATACGGACTTGCCGTCGACGCCACTATGCACTTCGCCGTATCCTTCGTTCTCTTCCGGTACTCTGCGCAGACATAAGCCGCCACCGCGGTATGGGTGTCCATCACGTAGCCCGTCTTTTCATACACTTCCCGGATTGCAGCCGCTGTTTGTTCTTCTGTCGCATATCCCGCTTCAAAATCCGCAAGCTCCGCCTTCATGTCTTCCGTAATCTGATAGATTCCCTCCCGGTTAAGGGCGTCCATAAGCTCCCGAATCCGGCCGTCGTCACATCCCGCTATCTGATAAATCAGACGTTCCAGATTACTGGAAATGAGAATATCCATGGAGGGTGATGTGGTTAGCACAAATTCTCTGTGCTTCTTATCATAAATTCCTGTCTGGAAGAAATCAAACAGAACCTTATTCTCATTGGATGCGCATATCAGCTTCCCAATTGGAATTCCCATCTGCTTTGCATAATATGCCGCCAGAATATTGCCGAAATTACCGGTTGGCACCACTACATTGACTGCCTCCCCAGACTGTATCTGCTCATTTTCCAAAAGTCTGGCATAAGCATATACATAGTAAACCACCTGAGGGACCAGACGGCCAATGTTAATGGAATTGGCTGATGAGAACTGATATCCATGAGCTTCCAAATCCTTCCCCAGCTCTTTGTTCGCAAACATCGCTTTGACGCCGCTCTGCGCATTGTCAAAATTACCATGAATCGCCACGACTTCTACGTTATTTCCCTTCTGAGTAACCATCTGCAGTTCCTGTACCCTGCTGACGCCGTTCTTCGGATAAAATACAATAATCCGGGTCCCCTCCACATCTGCAAAACCTGCCATCGCCGCCTTGCCTGTATCGCCGGAAGTCGCAGTCAGAATCACAATCTCATTCTGTACCTGATTCTTCTTTGCAGAGGTTGTCAGAAGATGCGGCAGAATAGACAGCGCCATATCTTTAAAAGCAATGGTTGCGCCATGAAAGAGCTCCAGATAATACGTATCATCCACTTTAGCCAGCGGCGCAATTTCCTCTGTGTCAAATTTGCTGTCATATGCCTTACGAATACAGCTCTTTAACTCCTCCTCTGTAAAATCCGTAAGAAATTCCTTCATAACCATATAGGCTGTCTCCTGATAAGACATCCCCTTAAGTTCATCCACAGATACGGATAACTTCGGAATCTGCTCCGGCACAAACAGTCCTCCGTCATCTGCCAGCCCTTTTAAGATTGCCTGGGAAGCCGTCGCTGTTATATCAGCATTCCTCGTGCTTTTATATCGTATATTCATTGACTCTCTGTCCTTTCCCAGAGTATGTCCCCTGGATGTTATTTGTTACGGTTCGTATAATTTACCAGCCCTCCGGCAGCAATGAGTTCCTGCATAAATTCCGGAAAAGCCTGCCCCTGAAACTCAGTTCCTTTGGTACGGTTATAAATCCTGCCATTGTCAAAATCAATCTCTACCTCATCCCCGGCCTCAATGCCCTTCGCAGCCTCCGGACATTCAATAATCGGAAGTCCGATATTGATGGCATTCCGGTAGAAAATCCTCGCGAAAGTTTCCGCAATCACACAACTTACCCCAGCCGTTTTCAGGCAGAGGGGCGCGTGTTCTCTGGAAGAACCGCAGCCGAAATTCTTATTAGCGACAATTATGTCTCCCGGCTGAACCTTCCCTGCAAATTCCGGGTCTATATCCACCATGGCATGACTTGCCAGTTCCTTAGCGTCAAAAGAATTGAGATACCTTGCCGGAATAATTACGTCTGTGTCCACATTATCTCCGTATTTAAATACATGTCCTAATGCTTTCATACTCTGTCACCTCCAACTTTTTCCGGATTAGCGATATATCCTGCAATCGCGCTTGCCGCTGCCGTCTCCGGAGAAGCAAGATAAATCAGGGATTCCACGTGCCCCATTCTTCCCACAAAATTACGGTTCGTGGTAGAGACGCATTTCTCCCCTGCCGCCATAACGCCCATATGGCCGCCCATACATGGCCCGCAGCTCGGCGTGTTAACCGCGCATCCCGCGTCTACAAAGATATCCAGCAATCCTTCCGCAATACACTGCTTATAAATCTTCTGGGTTGCCGGAACCACCATAACGCGCACGTCCTCATGCACCTTATGACCCTTTAAAACCGCCGCCGCTTTCCGCAAATCAGACATACGGCCGTTTGTACAGGACCCGATAACCACCTGGTCAATCTTAATCGGCTCCATCGCCTCTATCTCGTCAATGGTCTTCGCATTACCCGGAAGATGCGGGAATGCAACTGTCGGGCGAACCTCGCCCAAATCAATCTCGACTATCTGATCATATACCGCGTCCTCATCAGCCGTATATATCTTATATTCTTTCTTACAGTGCTCTTTCAAATATTCCTCCGTCTTACCGTCAACCGGGAAAATACCATTCTTCGCCCCCGCCTCAATCGCCATATTCGCAATCGTAAAACGGTCGTCCATAGAAAGATTCCTGATTCCGTCCCCGGTAAATTCCATAGACTTATAGAGCGCGCCGTCCACGCCAATCTTACCGATAATATGAATAATAATATCCTTGCCGCTGACATAAGCCCCCGGCTTGCCTTTCAGTACAAACTTTATCGCGCCCGGCACCTTAAACCACAGCTCTCCCGTAGCCATTCCCGTAGAGACGTCCGTCGTACCAACGCCGGTAGAAAATGCTCCCAGCGCCCCGTATGTACAAGTGTGCGAATCCGCGCCGATAATACATTCGCCTGCAGTCACAACTCCTGCCTCCGGCAGAATCGCATGCTCCACGCCGGATTTGCCCTGTTCAAAATACCAGCTTAACTCCTGCTCTCTCGCAAACTCCCGGATAGCCTTGGAATTTTCCGCCGATTTAATATCCTTATTCGGTGTAAAATGATCCGGAACCAGAACTACTTTATCTTTATCAAATACTTTATCTGCCATCTGTCTAAAAATCGGCAGCGCCATCGGTCCGGTTATATCATTCGCCATAACCACATCCAGCTTCGCCATAATCAGCTGCCCTGCCTCTACACTGTCAAGACCCGCATGCGCTGCCAGAATCTTCTGTGTCATCGTCATTCCCATGATGAAATACGCCTCCTTTTTACCTTATCCTTATTCTATGTGCCATCATAACACAATCAACGGTAACCGC
>CAOKJI010000018.1 GCA_948468495.1 uncultured Dorea sp.
AAGTCCGGGAAATCCAGAAACGAATCCTGATGGCTTATGAACAGGATTTCTCCAAACATGCCCCGATTGAATTGATACCGAAAATCAGAATGGTCTGGAACAGTATCCCCGCCCAGCTTGCCAAAGAAAACCAGAAATTCATCTATGGATTGGTGCGCGAAGGCGGACGGGCAAAGGAATATGAAGCGGCAATTATGTGGCTGTGCGACTGTGGGCTCGTCCACAAAGTCAGCCGGGTGAATGCACCGGGAATTCCCCTGAAAGCTTATGAAGATGTGAAAGCCTTTAAGCTGTTCATCGTTGACGTAGGACTGCTCGGCTGCATGACCGGTCTCCGTCAGCGCATACTGTTAGACGGCAACGACCTGTTTACCGAGTTTAAGGGCGCCCTGACCGAACAGTATGTCTGCCAGCAGCTCAAGACTTTAGAGGACTTAGGCGTCTATTACTACACCAATAACCGGGGTTCCTGTGAAATAGACTTCGTGATTGACACCGGAGAGCAGGTCATACCTGTAGAAGTAAAGGCGGAAACCAACCTAAAGGCAAAGAGTCTGAAGACCTACCGCGAGAAATACCGCCCCGAAATTTCCGTACGTACCACAATGGCAGACTATAAAAAAGAAGACCGGCTCGTAAATCTGCCCCTGTATACCTTGTGAAACGGCCCTATACTGATTGAAAGAACAACGGCAAACTTTTCAAGGAGTGAATAATATGTATAGTTCGATTATCGAGGTTAAAAAGACTGTATCTGGTGAAACTTTAGCAAGATTACGAAAAATTGCAGAAAAAGCTTTCTCTAATCGCGCTGGTAGTGTCGAAAATACAAGTACTAACCCATACAAGTTTGTGTTCAAAGGCGGCGAAGATAAATTTGGCTGCCTCGAAGTCGGAATGCTAGAGTTAGAAGACCAGCATGATTTTCTTGAACAGATTCATTCATGGCGCTGGACTGATGACGACGAGCCTGGCGAAAACTGCGACATTCTCAAAGTCTTGGCAATGCCGGTGTATTAATATGGCAGAGACGAGAAAACAAGTAACATTCGACCTTGATACGAAGTCATTAAAAAATAAAGCGTCCACCCCTATAAACCGAGGCAAACGCCTTATTCTTTATATCAAACACGCTCTAGGACAAACACTCGCCAAACCCCAGTCAGCCTCAAACTTTACCCCGTAATCCGTCTCGCCACATACACTCCGCTGGCCGACGCATGGGACAGGGAGTGGGTCACGCCGCTGCCGTCCCCGATGATATAGAGCCCTTGATGCCTGCTCTCTAAGTTCTCGTCAATCTCCACTTCCATATTATAGAATTTCACCTCTACGCCATAGAGCAGGGTATCGTCATTGGCTGTGCCCGGCGCAATCTTATCCAATGCATAGACCATTTCGATAATGCCGTCTAAGATACGCTTTGGCAGCACCAGGCTCAAGTCCCCCGGCGTCGCCGCAAGGGTCGGCACAACGGTGCTTTCTTCCAGACGCTTCTCATTGGTTCTTCTCCCCCGGACCAAATCCCCGAATCGCTGCACGATTACGCCGCCGCCCAGCATATTGGACAGTCTTGCGATGCTCTCGCCGTATCCGTTGCTGTCCTTGAAGGGCTCGGAAAAATGCTTGGCCACCAGCAGGGCAAAGTTGGTATTCTCCGTCCGCTTATCCTCGCCCTCATAACTGTGTCCATTTACGGTAATAATGCCGTTGGTATTCTCATTTACCACAATCCCGTAAGGATTCATGCAGAAGGTCCGCACATTGTCTTCAAATTTCTCCGTCCGGTATACAATCTTGCTCTCATACAATTCGTCCGTCAGATGGGAAAATACCACTGCCGGAAGCTCCACCCGAACGCCGATATCCACCCGGTTGGATTTGGTCTCGATACCAAGGCTTTTGCATACGGTCTCCATCCACTTGCTGCCGCTTCTTCCTACGGAAATAATACATTTGCTGCAGTTATAGCCCTGTCCCCTGGAAATAACCCGATACCCCTGAGCCGTCGTCTGAATCTCTTCCACCGGGCTCTGGAAATGGAACTCAATCTTGTCTTTCAACTCTTCGTAAAGCCTTTCCAGCACAATATAATTGATATCCGTCCCAAGATGGCGAACAGACGCGTCCAAAAGCTTTAGCTTATTCTGCAGGCACACCTTCTTGAACTGGGTACCTGCGGTGGAATACATCTTTGTGTCTCCTCCGCCATGAGTTCTGTTAATCTCATCCACATACCGCATCAAATCAAGAGCCTCTTCCCGGCCGATATGTTCGTACAGAGTGCCGCCAAAATCATTGGTGATATTATACTTTCCGTCGGAAAATGCGCCCGCCCCTCCGAAGCCGCTCATAATCGCGCAGACCGGGCATTTGATACAGGATTTTACCTTTTTCCCGTCGATGGGACAGCGGCGCTTCTCCAGCGGATAACCCGACTCAAATACTGCTATCTTAAGCTTTTCATTCCTCCTGATTAATTCATAGGCCGAGAAAATCCCTCCCGGACCGGCTCCGATAATGATTACGTCATATTTCATGTCATTCGTCTCCCTTCGCCAAAAAAGCTGCCGCAAATACTCGCAGCAGCCATTTTGACAGATAAAATTATCTCCGGTTTAATATTGGCCGGAATTATATTTGAATGCGTTCGGCACATTCTTGTCCGGGCTGTAGGTCTCCAAAATCTTTCCATAACGCTCTCTGTAGTCGTTATCAATCTTAAGCTGCGGAATCACCTTGGTTCCTTCCTCAAAGAAATGTTTGGAGCCTCTTCCCATCTCCTGTCCCCGCTTGGTGTGCTTATCCAGCGCAACATCCAGGATTTCCGGCACCTTACCCATAGCCGCCTCTTTGATGATAATATTCTTCAGATAATCGCTGGAACGGTCCTTCTCGCTCTCGCAGAGAATCCGGATTGCGTGGATAAAATACATCGGCTGGTCGCCGTCATCAAACGGAAAGTTCTTACGCATCTCATTCATGGTATTTACCTGAACTGCCGCATTTAAATTACCGAATCCGATATCTTCTACGGAAATCGTAAGAAGCCTTCTCCACATCTTCTCCAAAAATACCGGTCCGGATACGTATAACTCATATGCATACTGGCAGGCTTCCTCTACCATCGCCCTGCGGATGGACTTCTGCAGGCAGGATATAATCTCATCCGCCGCAAATCCGTTCAATGTCTTAGATGCTGCCCAAATATTAAAATCTCCCATTGTTCTTCTCCTCTCTTCTTATTTTGAGACCGCCGCAAACTGCCGCGGCAGTCCTAGAGCATGTCTGAAAATTTATTACTTCATTTACGGTACTGATACTTCGTCCTCGAAAATTCGCACAGGAACTTCGGAGACGGAGCGCTATTTCCTCTCCCTGTAGAGTTCAATCAACTCAAGAATTACGGTCTTTAACGTTTCCGCCGCCATAAGCTGATCCTCTGCGTGGGTCATAAGAAGGCTGATCTGCGGCTCTTCGGTATTCATTTCTTCCTGCAGCACATCCATATGGCCGTTGTGAGCCTCCACGAAATGTTCCCCGCCTTCATTAATCTTCTCATCTGCTTCCGCAAATTTTCCCTGCTTTGCAAGGGCCAGCGCTTCCATATAGCAGGATTTTGCCATTCCCGAATAGGTAATAACCCCCATTGCAGTCTCTGATATTTTCTCAATATTTACCATATGTATCTTCCTACCCTTCAATCAGGCTGATTGCAAAATCAAGCGCCTTGTCTCCGTCCGCCATGGCATAGGTACGCGGCTCTACGCTTGCTACCGGGATGTTCAGCTGTGATTTGATATTCGCAACCGCATACACAAGCTGCGGGCCAACCAAGCATACGTCCCATTTGCCTACTTCGTCGCGGATAGCGGCGCTTGGAACCGCCGTAATTGTAACGTCCATTCCTCTCTTTTCCGCCGCCTGGCGAATCTTCTTCACCAGAATCGAACTGGACATTCCTGCATTACAACACAATAATATTTTCATAATAGTCTCCTTTCTATCATGCGTTTTCTTATTTTTATTCGTCTGCAGACCGGCCCCGCGCTATTTCCGGCGTATTTTCCATTCGCGCCTTCTCTGCGGCGACACACGTCTTTCGCGCTGGGCCAGGCGTCTGCCATATCCCTGTATATTCCTGTTTGGGACTATTTAAGCTCTGGCCAGTAACCCTTATTTGCCTCGATTAAATCGTCCAGAATCTTCTTTGCAACGCCCGCGCTGGGTACGGTTTTCGACAGTGTCAGCGCCTGCCACAGCTTCTGATAGCTTCCTTCCATCCAGGCGTCCACAGTCAGCTTCTCCACTGCCACCTGCTCCTCCATCAATCCCTTCTGGAAGGTCGGAATCTTGCCGATACTCAAAGGCTCGTAACCGTCTTTTCCTACGATACAGGGAATCTCGACCATAGCATCCGGCGAGAAATTCTCAATCGCCCCGTTGTTCTCCACAATCAGGAGCATCCTCTCGTGGGTGTTAAATGCCAGCGCCGTCGCCAAATCTACGATAAACAGCGCGTGAATCCCGATTTCTAACTTCGTATCCTTCGCCGTTCCCGCCTCTTCAATCTTCGCGCACTCTCCAAATACCCGCTTTTCTCTACCGTCAATGACCTGGTTCGCCCGGGTATAATTCGGGTCAGTATGGGCTACCATATCGTCCGGGAACAGGTAATACTGAAGATAAGAGCTCGGCGCCATCGTAGGGTCTACCGCCACTATATCCCTTACCTTCCTTGCCGTTTCATGCCAGCTGTTGTCCGTATAATCCTTTTCCGTAGAATCAATCGGGCAATTGCCGTACTGAAGCTGATGCTCTACTAACTTCTCTATGTATTCATTTCCATCTTTATCCTTAATGGACGTCCACCAGCCGAAATGATTCAGGCCGAAATACCGCACATCCATCTCTTTTCTGTTCTGGAATCCAAGTATTTTCGCAATACTCTGCTCCATGCCAATCGGCATATCGCAGATATTAATCACTCTGGAATCCGGCCTTAACCTTCTGCATGCCTCTGCTACGATTGCCGCCGGATTAGAATAATTCAGCATCCAGCAGTTCGGGGAATATTTCTCCATATAGTCAATATTCTCCAGCACTCCCGCAATGGAGCGCATTCCGTATGCAATGCCGCCGGGTCCGCAGGTCTCCTGTCCCACTACGCCGTATTTCATAGGAATCTTCTCATCCAATTCCCGCATTGCAAGCTTTCCTACACGTATGTGTGCCAGGCAAAAATCTACATCCGTATACGCCAACTCAGGGTCGGTCGTCGCTAGATATTCGATAGAAGGGTCTTTTTCCTTCACGATAATTTCACATGCTTTCGCCACCTTGTTCTGGCGTTCTTCATCATTGTCGTAGAGCTTGATGGAACGCAGCGGAAGCTTATCCAAATTATCCAAAAGCATCAAAATAATCTCCGGGGTATAGGTACTGCCGCCTCCGGCAATCACAATTGAAAACTTTCTCATAATAAAAACCATCCTTTCTCAATCTTTTTTATTTTCTTTATTCATTTTTTAACATATTTGTTTTATTTAACAGATGTAAGAATCCTGTAACAATCTTACCTGTCACAACCACTGCAATCACAGTGGCCGGAGTCATCCTGCCGCCAAGCAAAACTCCCGTTACCAGAAACAAAAGGTCCAGCCCCCACCGGATTCGGTGGTATTTCCATTTCGTCCGGTATATCACACCGTAAATCAATGCGTCGTAGGAGCTTTTCCCGCAGTCGGCATAAATGCCGAGAGCAAGTCCAAAGGCTATAATGCAAAGCCCCAGAAGCATGATTCCGTAATTAGCCGGAAACCAAACGCAGGCCGGAATCACCGCCATCCCTGCGTCTATCCCGAAGGAGCAGGCAAAGGGCGCTAAAATCGTTCCGATTCCAAGCTGCCGGATGTCCAGAAAACAAGTCGCCGCCACCATAACTCCCGAAACCACCAGGCTGGCCGTCCCCGTAGGCAAATCCAGAAACGCCGCGGCTCCCTGGTAAAGTACGTTCAGCGCATCCGCCCCAAGTCCCGTCTGAAGGCAGACTGCATTGCCAAGCCCTAAGATCAGGTTGCCAAGGCACAGGAGCAGTATCCGAAACAGTGCTTTGTCCTTGTCTTTCATAAAGATTTTTGAATCCATATATTTCCCATATTTCCTTTGCAGGATCAACAGATTTCAAGAGAATTTGAAATGTGAATCAGCATATCCGTAAATTCCTCCTCCGTCTCCACCGCCGCCAGCTTCCGAATCGCCGACTTCTCCAGCGCTATATGCCGGAAAAATTCAAAGAGGACTCCAATCTGGTCGTTCTGTTTCCGCTCCATGGCCAGCAGGAATATGAGATGAATCTCTTTTTCCTGCAGCTTAAGAGGCTGCTTCAATACCGCGACGCCGATGGCGGTCTTTTTGGCAAAGGTTACTAACGGATGGGGAAGCATGAACCAGTCGCCGATAAAGGTTGGGTAATTCACTTCCCTCTGCAGCACATCCTCCGCAAACTCCCGCACATCGAAGATACAATCCTCTCTCTTAAGCGCTTCCGACAGCTCCCGGATTACCCGTTCAAATTCTACTTTTTCCCTGTAAATCCGAATTATTTTGTTGTTAAAATATTCTTTTATTATTTCGCGAAACCGGTAATTCATGCGGATCTTGTGGACCAGCGCGTTCATTGCCGCAAACGTATACTGATTCGGTATCCCGTCTACCCGGAAGGTTGCTACGGAAGGGTGTACGAAGGTATCCATGATTGAAATAATCAAATCCACCGGATGTTCTCTCAAATACTGCTCCAGATTGTGCTTGGGAAGCATGGCTGTTGTCTCAATCTGATTCCGGAAATTCGTCTGTATCCAGCTATTAACAATACTGTTGACACTGAACCTGGTGGAACTGATAATCACTGCCTTGAGCTTCTGATTGACATTTTCCAGGAAATGCTCCACAAAGATTGCAATAAAGGAAATCTCGTCATCCTGGATATAACAGTTCTTATACCGGTATACAATGGACACCATCAGCATGGAAATCTCATAGGCGTAAGGATACTGCTTCTTCACATCATTCAGGATTGGATTCTTTACTTCGTAACCGGTTTCCAGTCTCCGCATCATATACTCGATATGAATCAGGATATTCTCATAGAACCCCTGGGACTGCCACAAGTCGAAATGGTATTTCTCCATGACGTCATGACAGAAATCCTCCAAAATCTGAATACTTAAGCTGTCAATTCCGCTGTCAGCCGAGACTTCCCCGGTCATCTTAAAGCTGTGGAGAAGCCCTTCCAACACCTGAATATCGCCGTCCCCCAGCCTAATCCCCTGTCCTTTCAAATAATCAAAGAACTTCTTTAACTCTTCCTTTGCGGACTCGGCGTCTTCCGGCTCTCTGACACTGTGATTCTGACGGTTCCGGACAACCGTAATGTAGACGGCGCTGACTGCCATATATAAACTGTCGTCGGATATCTGGATATAACGCCCGTCAAAATACTCTTTTACCAGACTCACCATCCAGCCGTATTCTCCCAAATCAAACTCATTCTGCAGGAAGGTCCTCAGAAACCAGGAGTAATTCCTCGTCCTGCTCTGGGTCTCATTCTTAATAATCCGAAACAGCGTCTGACGGATATCCGCCTCTTCTCCTTCAATCCAGAGCCGGTCCCCGCTCATCTGCAGCAGGCTGCTCTGATATTCGGACTTCATCTTCTTCTGGAAACGGCTGATTTCCTTATACATCGCCGGTTCCGATAAGGCTAGCCAGTCCCCGATTTCATAAATATCTGTCTGCCCCTCATGAAGCACCCTTCCCAGGATCATCCAGCCCCGGTCCGAAAGTTCTTCCTCCGTCTTACCATGTCCTTCCGACAGGAAATAATCCTTAACCGAATCCATATCTGCCGGTTCAATAAAATACCCCCGCTGTCTGGAAGATTTGACGACGCTTCCGCTCTCCCAGATGCGGTTAATCTCGCTAATTTCGTTCCGAACAGTGCGAGAAGACACCTCCAGATACTCCGCCAGTTTCGTACCCGTAACTCCCTGTACATTATTCAATAGCATTTCCAGTAACTTCGACTGTCTTCTCGTAAGCATATCTATCACCTGATGCTCCTTTAAGCTGCTTCGCCCTGTTCCTTCTTAAGTTCGTCTGCTTCCATCATTTTAAAGAATGGATAATAGAATATCGTCATAATAATCAGGTTCACAAATACCAGAACCACACATTTCCAATCCAGCGTCATTAAGAACGCACCCACTCCCGGAGGCAGGAATCCCGGAGGGCCCGCAATCGGCTTACCTACCAGGCCGCTTGTCATGGACAGGTAGGTAATGACTGTAATCACTAACGGGCCGAATACGAACGGAATGAACAGGAACGGATTCAGGATAATCGGCGCCCCGAAGATAATCGGCTCGTTGATTCCGAAAATACTTGGGACAATTCCCACCGTTCCGATAGACTTTAACGACTGCGCCTTCGAGCGCATCATCATCAGTACAAGACCCAGCGTCAGACCGGAACCCGTCACCTGAAGGACCGCATAGAACAGACCGAATGTGAAAATGTGTTCCACTGACGAGCCCGCCGCATAATTCGCCATGTTCTCCGCCTCATAAGCAATCGCAAAGGACGCCCATACCGCAGAAGTAATAGAAGGTCCATGGAGTCCAAAGAACCATAAAAACTGTGTCAAAAAGATTACAAGCAGAAGCGCCGGAAGCGTATCCATGGTGCTGATAGCCGGAGCCAGAATACTCATAATAAATGCCGGAAATACCTTCCCTGAAGCAGCAAGGCTGATATTTGCAATCGCCACTGCAATCACTGCGTTTACAATCAGCGGAATCAAAGCTGCGAAGCTTTCTCCTACCATGGAAGGAACGCTGTCCGGAAGCTTGATGATAATATTTTTCTTCTTCAGGATTCTTGTCACTTCCACGCTGAGGATTGCCGATACGATACAGGTAAACAGTCCCGACGCTCCCAGATAGGAAATATCCATGCCCCCCTCAATAGACAGGCCGCTTAAGATTAAATGTACCATAATCGCGGTAGCGCCTGTTAAGTTACCGCAGATGCCATAGCTCTTCGCCAGCGCAATCGCAATAAACATAGACGCATAGATGGACAGCATATCGGTCGTAAACATCCCCGCATAGGTAAATACTGACATATGCGCGTTCAGGAAATCATACACCGGACCGCTTCCGATCAGATTGGCAACCGCCAGCGGAAGAAGGCTGATTGAGCCAACTATGATAATCGGAACAATCGAAATCATGCCGTCCTTAATCGCCTGCAGATGTTTTTGCTGCTCTACTTTATTGGCGATAGGCATCATGTACTTCATTAATGTGTCTTGAAACTTGGAATTCATAGCTTTTCTCCTTAGAATAATTATAACACCCCGTCGACAAAGGCCTGGTTCTGCCTGCAATAGTCCTGATTACCGTTTCTATCCGGTTCGCGCACATCAGGACCTTTATTACAGACCATATGAACTATTCTAATTATAGAAAATTGACAAATAAAACACAAATACACTTTTGCCACTTGTATAGGAATCACAAAAACAGACTTCCGCTTGAACTGGAAAACATACCCAGCCATAGATAAAATCTATAACCGGGTATGCCGTAACACAATCTCCAGACTTATTTATCAGAAAAAAGCACTTCTTTTATTTTCCCTGAAATCCTATCCCACTCTTTGTCTTCAACCCACTCTTTCGGTACGATACCATTTCCTATTCCAACGCCGATATAACCTTCCTTCAGCTTCTGCGGAACCTCTGTTAAGGTAATTCCTCCTACGGCAATGAACTTTACGCCAGGGAACGGTCCTTTCAACTGCCTGAGATATCGCTCCGACACTTCGCATGCCGGAAATAATTTCAACACATGAAATCCAAACCGGAGACTCCTTGAAATATCGGAAGGCGTAAACACCCCGGGAATCAGCTTCCGTCCCTTCTCCTGACACAGCTTAAGTATTTCCGTATCTGCCGAGGGAGACAAATAAAACTCCGCGCCAGCCTTTTCTGCCCGGGAGAGGGATAACCGGTTCACAACAGTTCCGGCTCCTATTCTGGCGTCTTCCGGCAACTCTCTTCTCAGCCCCAGAATCTGATTCGCCGCGCCTGAATCCGTCATTGACACCTCAAACAGACGAATCCCTCCTTTATACAGCGCTTTTGCATATAAAATGTATCTATCATCCGGAATCCCTCTGAAAATTGCGCATACTTTTTCTTTTTCAAACAATTTCTCCATTCTGACCTCCTTACCGATATACGACGCTTTCATTTCCAAGAATATCTTCCATCATCTCTCTTGAGGGGACGCCTTCTGTATCTCCATGGCTCTCCGTTGCCATAGCGCCCGCCACCGCCGCCATCTCCCCGCATAATTCCAACGATTTCTTTTCGAGAATACCACACACAAATGCCGCGTCAAACGCGTCTCCCGCTCCAACCGGATCAACACACCGACAGGGATAAGAACTGATTTTCATTATCCGATTCCCGTCGCTTACGCAGGCGCCTTTCTCTCCCTGCTTTAACGCCGCATATTTTATGCCAGAACGGGCGAACAAACTGCGGAATACTTCTTCTGCCTCATTTGTCCCCAGCAGGATTTCGGCCTCTTCTTCTCCCAGACACACGATAGACGCGCGCAGCATCATCTCTCTCAACACATCCGAATAGTCTCTTCCCTTCCATAACTTCAATCGGATGTTCGGGTCAAAGCTAACTGGAATACAGAGTTCCGCTGCCAACTCAAACAATTCCCATATCTTCTCTTCGCAAGACCTGCTTAATACCGGGGTTACCCCAGTTAAATGAATCAATTCCGCCCCTTCAAAGTATTCTCTTCGCAAACGGAAGCGTTCCAGATGACATGCGGCGGAATGATCCCTGTAATAAAACACACTGGTTTCTCCGTTCATTTTACTCTGTTTTACCATGAGCCCCGTACGATACTCTGCGTCAAACTCAACCTGCGACGTATCAACTCCCTCGGCCCGTATCGAATTCAGAATAAAATTACCAATTTCATCCGTACCCAAGCGGCTAATCCAGCCGGCCGAATGTCCCATTTTGCTGACGCCAATAGCGAAATTACTCTCCGCTCCCGCAATATGCGCCTCAAACTCCTTCATATACCGAAGCATTCCGGTTGTCTTAGGCGCAATACAAAACATTGTTTCTCCCAAAGTAATTATTTCCGGCATGAACCTCTCCCCTCTACATTCCCAGAAGATTCGGAACAAACATCACCAGACCTTCCAGATATGTCACAAGAATAAGCGAAATAAACAGCGGCAGCAGCCATGGAAGAATCGCGCTAACGATGTATTTAAACGAACGTCCTGTTGTCGTCACAAGCAAATACAACGACATCCCCACCGGAGGAGTAAGCAGTCCTATCATCAGATTCAGACAGAGAATCACCCCAAAATGAACGAGATTAATTCCATACATCTGTGCCACCGGCGCCAGAATGGGAACCAGCACTACCATGGAGGCGCTGGGGTCCAGTATCATTCCTATTAAAAGTAGAAATAGGTTAACCAAAAGCAAGAACAGATATTTATTGGTGGTAATGCCTGACACAAAACTATAAATAATTTTATTCAACCCTACATAGTTAAAGATAAATCCCATTACAACCGTCACGAGAACAATGGACAGACAGGGGGCCATCGCCTTAAATCCGTCTATCATAATTTGCGGGATTTCCCGGATTCTGATATCTTTATAGATAACGATTCCAACAAAGAAACTATACACGACGCAAATAAACGCCGCCTCTGTCGGGGTAACCCACCCGAACCATATACTGCTGATTAAAATAACCGGAGATAGCAGCGCCCAGAAACTATCGAAAAACGCACTCCCAATCTCGCGCATCCTATAACGTTCTCCCACCGGATAATTTCTCTTTTTCGCAAAATAATAGTTCATAATGCTCAGAACAACCACCATAATAACTCCCGG
>CAOKJI010000019.1 GCA_948468495.1 uncultured Dorea sp.
CTTCTGTGGGAAATGATATTCGCTTGGCTGTTTCCGGTATTTCCTGAAATGGACAAAGAACAGGTGACAGGAAAGGCATTATTCCAGAGGAGTCTGTATCTTGCGGCCAGAAACTTCCCGGTGACGCTGGCGATGATTGTTCTGAACAGCATACCTGCAGTCTGCATGGCGGCCAGTGTTTCTGTGATGGCGCTGGCGGCGCCGGTTTATCTGGCTGTCGGGTTTGGAGCGACCGGATATATGAATACGTGGCTTCTCAGACGGTGCGGCGCGCTTCCGTCCCGTCCGCTGGAAATCATCCGGGAGATTTATGAATCGGAGGAGGAAGAGGATGAATAATGATTGTTATACGGGCGGTAATTCAGAGAAGGTCCGGCTGCAGCCTGATTCAGCCCGGCAGAGGGAATTTGCTCCAGTCCGGCAGAAGGAGTTCGGTTTAGCCCGGCAGTTTGTTTCTGTACCGCTGCAGGATGGCTGGGAGGAGGTCTGCCTGGACCGGAAAGAACTCTCTTATAGCGGAAGAATTGATATAACAGATCCAAAGAGGCCGGAATTAATCTTTCCGGCTTCCTCTCTACACTTTCGCTTTTATGGAGTGGGGGCTGTGCTTACGGTATATAACCGGGGCGGCGAAGGCTGGCGGTACTTTGCGGGGGCTATTGTGGACGGCGTACAGAAGTGCTTTGAACTTCCACCGGACGACAGGGCGGAGCTTGTGCTGGCGGACGGGGAGGAGAAAGAGCATGAGATTCTGTTCTTCAAACGGCAGGATAGCTGCCATGAGATGGTGCTGGAACGGTTAAGTCTGTCGGAGGGCAGCGTGCTTCTGGATTTGCCGGAGCCTCTGCCGAGACGAATTGAGGTATACGGCGATTCGGTTTCTGTGGGCGAGGTATCGGAAGCGGTGGATTATCTGGGCATGGAAGATCCGGAGAACGTGGGGGAATACACCAATAGCTGGTATTCCTATGCATGGATTGCGGCAAGGAAGCTTGGCGCGCAGATTCATAATATTTCCCAGAGCGGGATTCCCCTGTTAAATGGTTCCGGCTGGGTGATGCCGCCGTATTTACCGGGAATGGAATCCGTCTGGGATAAACTGCACTATCATCCCCAGTGGAAAAGGGTCAGCAAATGGGATTTCAGCAGGTATACGCCGCATCTGGTCCTGATTGCGATTGGACAGAATGACAGTAACCCGGAGGACTATATGAAGACAAATCCGGAAGGGGCAAAGGCGGCAAATTGGAGATGCGCATACCGGAAATTGATACGGGATATCCGAAAACAGTATCCGGAGGCGGTAATTATTCTTACCACGACCATTCTGGAGCATGACGAAAACTGGGATAAAGCAATCGGCCAGGTGTGCGGGGAGCTCGGAGACAATCGAATCCGGCATTTTCTGTACCGGAAGAACGGATGCGGAACAAAAGGACACGTTCGCATACCGGAGGCAGAGGAGATGGCGGAAGAATTGGTACAGTTTATAGAAGAACTGGATATTCCGGTGTGGGAGAAATAGAAGAGCCGTACAGTTCGGCGCGGGAGGAAAGGAGCAGAACATGAATGTAAAGGAAACCTATGAATTCTGGTGCAGCGATCCGTATTTTGATGCGGATACAAAAGCGGAATTGAAGAAAATTGAGAACAACGCGGAAGAAATCGAGGAGCGTTTTTATAAAAATCTCGCCTTCGGTACAGGAGGCTTAAGAGGAATTATCGGAGCCGGAACGAACCGGATGAATATTTATACGGTGCGTAAGGCGACCCAGGGACTGGCAAATTATATCATAAAACAGGGGGCGGAGAAGAAGGGCGTTGCGATTGCATATGATTCCCGAAATATGTCGCCGGAATTTGCAGAGGAAGCGGCGCTGTGCCTGGCGGCAAACGGAGTGAAGGCATATATTTTTCCCTCCTTGCGTCCTACGCCCATGCTGTCCTTTGCTTTAAGGGAGCTTGGTTGTGCGGCGGGAATTGTGGTAACCGCAAGCCATAATCCCGCGGAATATAACGGTTACAAGGTCTACTGGGAGGACGGCGCGCAGATTACCGCGCCGAGAGATAAAGAAATTATTGAAGAGGTTAACCGGATTACCGATTTCGGACAGGTGAAAACTATGCCGAAAGAAGAGGCGGTAAAAAGCGGCCTTTATGAGGTAATCGGAGCGGATATGGATGATAAATATATGGAAGCTTTAAAGAGACTGGTTATTCATCCGGAAATTATCCGTAAAGAGGCCGAGAATTTAAAGGTTGTGTATACGCCGCTTCATGGTACGGGGAATCTTCCGGTAAGGCGGATTTTAAAGGAGCTTGGCTTTGCGAGGGTGTATGTGGTACAGCAGCAGGAGCTTCCCGACGGGAATTTCCCCACCGTTCCTTATCCGAATCCGGAGGATAAGAAGGCATTTGCGCTGGCTCTTGATTTGGCAGAGGAAGTAGATGCGGATATCGTACTGGCAACAGACCCGGACGCGGACCGGCTGGGAGTATACGCAAAAGACGAAAGGACAGGGGAATACAGAAGTTTTACCGGAAATATGTCCGGGATGCTGATTATGGAGTACATTCTGTCCCAGAGAAAGAAGATGGGGACTTTACCGGAAAACGGAGCGGTAGTTACCACTATCGTATCCGGTAAAATGGCAAGGGAAATTGCAAAAGATTATGGAGTGGAGCTGATAGAAACCCTGACCGGTTTTAAATATATCGGCGAACAGATAAAATTCTTTGAGCAGGACGGCAGGCATGAATTTATCTTTGGTTATGAAGAAAGCTACGGCTGCCTTGCGGGAACCCATGCAAGGGATAAGGACGCGGTAGTCGCTGTGATGGCGCTGTGCGAAGCGGCGGCATGGTACAGGAATCAGGGCGGAACGCTCTGCGGCCAGATGGACGCGCTCTTTCAAAAGTATGGATATTATAAAGAAGATTTGAACACATTGACTCTGAAAGGCCAGGACGGAGCAAGGAAGATTCAGGAAATGATGGAAGCCATCCGAAAAGATACGCCGAAGCAGATTGCCGGGCGTGAAGTGACTCAGTTCAGAGATTACAGGGAAGATGTGCTGATAGATTATAAGACGAAAGAAACGGGAAAAACCGGGCTGCCGAACTCGGATGTGCTGTATTTTGAACTGGAAGGCGGCGCATGGTGCTGTATCCGTCCTTCGGGAACCGAGCCGAAGATTAAGTTCTATATGGGAGTGAAAGGCGCGGATGAAAGGGATGCGGACGGGCAGCTGGAAACCATGAAACAGGCATTTCTAAAGCTGACGGAATATTAAGCACGTCTGTGCCTTTCCTGAGGGAAGAAGCCGGCCGCAGAGAAAAGGAGATGCAAGGATGGGATTTCGGAAAGATTTTGTATGGGGCGCTGCCGCCAGCGCATATCAAGTGGAAGGCGCCGCCGGGGAAGACGGCAAGGGAGAAGATATCTGGGATATCTACACGAAGGAGCCGGGGCGCATCTTCGGGGGACACACAGGGGAAACCGCCTGCGATCATTATCACAGATACCGGGAGGACGTCCGTCTTATGAAAGAAATCGGGTTGAAGGCATACCGTTTTTCTGTCAACTGGTCCAGAGTGCTGCCGGAGGGCGCCGGGCGTGTGAATGAAGAGGGAATTGCATTTTACAATGCTTTGATTGACGAACTTCTGGCAAATGGAATCGAGCCTTATATTACTCTGTATCACTGGGAGCTTCCTTATGAACTTTATAAGCGGGGAGGATGGATGAATCCTCAGATTGTGGAGTGGTTCGGAGAATATGCAAAGGTTGTGGCGGAACGGTTCAGCGATAGGGCGGCGCACTATTTTACATTGAACGAGCCCCAATGCTTTGTAGGACTGGGATTCCTAACCGGAGAGCATGCGCCGGGGCTTATCAGCCCCTTGAGAGATACGTTCGGGATGGCGCACAATGCGTTAAAGGCGCATGGAAGGGCGGTGCAGATGCTGCGTCAGTACGGGAAGCAGAAGCTGACAATCGGTTATGCGCCAACCTGCGGCATGTGTTATCCGGAGACAGAGAGACCGGAGGATGTTGAGGCGGCGAGACAGATGTTGTTTGCGATGCAGCCGGACGACGGTAACTGGACATGGAATGTCTCCTGGTGGTCGGACCCGGTGATTCTGGGAAGGTATCCCGAGGAGGGACTCCGGCGGTATGAGCCTTATCTTCCCCGGATTACGGAAGAGGATATGAAGCTGATATCCGAGCCGGTAGATATCTACGGTCAGAATATTTACAATGGAAGATGTATCCGCATGGGGGAAGATGGAAAGCCGGAAGAAGTAAAACGGTATGAAGGATTTCCAGGGACGGCAATGGGATGGCCCATAACGCCGGAGGCCTTGTACTGGGGACCGAAGTTTTTGTATGAGCGCTACCGAAAGCCCATTTATATTACTGAAAACGGTCTGTCTTGCCATGATGTAATAGCGCTGGACGGTAAGGTTCATGACCATGACAGGATAGATTTTCTGGGAAGGTATTTGCGGGAATTAAAGAGAGCGGCGGGAGAAATTGATTTGCGGGGATATTTTCACTGGTCGCTTTTGGATAATTTTGAATGGGCAAAGGGGTATTCGGAGCGTTTTGGGATGGTATATGTGGATTACCGGACTCAGCGCCGGATTCTGAAAGATTCGGCATATTGGTACCGTGATGTGATACAGAGCAATGGAGTCGCGATATGATTCAGAATAATGATATTGCGATGTGATACAGAGCATTGATGCCGTAATATGATTCAAAATAATGGAGAAGAGTTATGAGTATATTGAAATTAAAGCCGAGCTGCAAGGATTATCTCTGGGGCGGCGGCAGGCTGAAGACGGAATATGGAAAGGAATACGAGGGAGACGTACTTGCCGAGACATGGGAATTATCCTGCCATCCGGACGGTCCTTCTTATATTGCGAACGGGGCGTATCAGGGTAAGACTTTACAGGAGTATATTGACGGGGAAGGAAAAGAGGTTCTGGGAACACACTGCCGGAGGTTTCGGGATTTTCCGATTCTGACGAAATTTATTGACGCAAAGGAGAATCTGTCGATTCAGGTTCACCCGGATAACGGATATGCGCTGAAACATGAAGGTCAGTACGGAAAGACCGAAATGTGGTATGTGATGGACGCCGGGGAGGGAGCTTATCTCTACTACGGATTCCGGCAGGAAATCAGCCGGGAAGAATTTGAAAAACGAATCAAAGAGGACACGCTTTTGGAGGCGCTGCACGCAGTGCCGGTGCAGAAGGGGGATGTGCTGTTTATTGAATCCGGTACGATTCACGCGATTGGGAAAGATATTCTGATTGCGGAGATTCAGCAGAATTCTAACGTGACTTACCGGGTGTATGATTATGGAAGAGTTGGGAAAGACGGAAAAAAGCGAGACCTTCATATTGAGAAGGCTCTGGCGGTGACCAGACGCGTACCAATCATCCGGGATAAGAAGAGCTATCCTCATGTGGCGGACTGTGATTATTTTACAGTAGATAAACTGAATCTGGACGGCAGGGTTATGAAGCGGCTGGAGGGGACGGTATCCGGAGAATCATTTGCCAGTATTCTGATATTAGACGGCGAGGGATGCATTGCCTGCGGCGGGGAGAGGCTTACGTACCGGAAAGGAGACAGTTTCTTTCTGGCGGCCGGAAGCGGCGCATATCAGGTAGAAGGAAGCTGCGATGCGCTGATTACGACCATTCGGGAAAAGGCCGCGCCGGTGAGAATCGGCATTGATATAGGGGGAACGGATACGAAGATCGGGCTGGTGGACGTGCATCAGAAGCTGATTGCATCCGTTACGAGTCCAACAGGGGCCGCGGGCAGGAAGCCGGAAGAGGTTCTGAAAGACATTGGCGAAAGAGCGCTTCAACTGCTGGACAGCCAGGGAATCGCGGTGGACCAGTGTATCGGCGCAGGCGTCGGAGCGCCGGGGACGGTGGACGGGAAAAATGGAGTCGTCCGCTACTCGAATAATATTCAATGGGAGCAGGTGAGGGTTGCAGAAGAAATAGGAAAAATTCTGCCAGTACCGGTAAAAGTTGCCAATGATGCAGACTGCGCCGCCCTTGGCGAGATGGTGGCGGGAGCGGGAAGAGGATTTCGGGATATGGTGATGCTGACGCTGGGAACCGGAGTGGGCGGCGGCATTATTCTGAATGGAGAAATCTATGAAGGAAAAGGAATCGGCGGAAGCGAGCTGGGACATATGGTTATTGTGGAAGACGGCGAGCCCTGCACCTGCGGACGTAAGGGATGCTTGGAGGCATACGCGTCTGCTTCGGCGTTGGCGCGCAATGCAGAGAGGAAAACCGGTAGGAAGGATTTGAAGCCGGAACAGATTTTTGAATTGGCAGAACGCGGGGACAAAGACGCGAGGGAAGCCATAGAAGACTACCGGAAGAAGCTTGCCACAGGAATCGTTAATATCGTCAATATTTTCCGTCCGCAGCTTGTCCTGATTGGCGGCGGTATTTCCGCGCAGGGAGAAAATCTTCTGGCTCCGCTGAGGGAAATCGTAAAGGAGAACGCCTTCGGCGGAAGCAAGGGAGAGATACCGGAGATAGAGACGGCGTCTCTGGGAAACCATGCGGGCATGATTGGCGCGGCGAATCTGGTGTAATCCTGTATGGAATGAAGCAATGGCAGGCAGTTCCGGACCGCACAGGCAGAGCCTTTTCAGGCTTAACTTACTGCCATTGTGGAGTGAAGTGTTACAATGAAAGAATTGAATAACATAAAATTATGTTGAATAAACATAAATCACGTGATATAATGTCTGTATCTTGAGGGAAGCATTCCGGCTTCCCTCAAAATATCTAAGCCGCAGGGCATCGCATTTTCGGAACTTCGTATCGAAGATTAACCCGGTAATGGTGAGAGAAAAAGAATAGAAAGGAGAGTTTGCGTATGGCAAATGTTTTACAGCAGCATTTTCCCATAATCAGGGACAGGCGGGAGGTTTTGGAAGAAATCAGGAGCCGGAAGGATTTGGAGGCGCTTTTTGAGAGCTGGGAAAAGAGGTATCAGGAGGAATTTTTGGATTATTGTACCGGGGTCAAAGGCTTGAAGCTTCTATACGACCATTTCTTCAAGGCAGTTATGAATCCAGAGATTACACCAGAGCGGTTAGAGGAGATTCTTGCGCTGATAATAGGAGAAAGGATAAAGATATCAAGAAGGTATATACGATTGTTCTGTTTGAGGAAAGCGCTGGAGAGTTTCACAAGTTTCCGGAGGAATATATTCATTACATAAAACAACGGTCAGATACCGGACTGGAGATTGATTTGCTGCAGGAATATATATTTATTGCTATTGACATTTTTAAGAAAATACTTCACAATAAAGGAGTAGAAAAATGTAATAAATTAGATGCATGGATGCTTTTTCTGAGTGTGGATGATCCGGAGAAGATTATGAAATTGATTGAGAAATATCCGGAATTTGAACCGCTGTACAGGGAAGTCTATGAGATGTGCAGGAACATGGAGGATTTTATGGGAATATTTTCAGAAGAGCTAGCGATCCTTGATAAGAATACAGTAGACTATATGATAGACGAGATGCAGAATACGATTGATGAGCAGAAAGAGACAATTGATATTTTAGAAGGCAGGCTTGGAAGGATGGAGAATCTGAATCGGTTGAATCAGAGGTTGATTGAGGATAATCGAATAGAAGATTTAGCTTATGCGGCTGGTGATGGAGCGTTTCAGGAGAAGTTACTGGAGGAGTATGGCCTTCTATAAAAAGACGATAGTTTCATATATTATACTTTCTGGGCATCAGACCACTCGGCCGTTCCACAAGGTATACCCTCCGGGCACCCCATTATGGCCATGCGGCCGTTCCACAAGGTATACCCTCCGGGCACCCCATTATGGCCATACGGCCGTTTTACAAGGTATTTTCTCTTAAGAAGGAGTGGGTAATCTGCCGCGGAGGCGGCAGATCAGGATCTGGTTGTCTCCCGTTCGTACAGAACTGTAGGGATGATTTTATGGACTGGTTCCGTAAGAGGAACCGGTCTTCTTTTTTTGCGCTCATTCATCTGCTCTACCAGCAGGCTTACTGCTTCATAGGCCAGTTTATCTATCTGCTGACCAACGGTGCTGATGGGGATAACGGCTTCTCTGGAAACCGGGGAATTGTCAAAGCCTACAAGAAGAATGTCTTCTGGCAGCCGTCCGTACTTCCGGTAGAGAAGATTCAGCAGAACATTGGCCTGGGTATCATTAGAAATGAAGATACCCTTCTTAAGACCGATATAGAGCTGCTCCACTTCCTCCAATATGTTAGTTAAATGCATTTGCATAGATTCATGAGAGCTTCCGGTTTCCCGCAGGATGAGCCGGTGCTCCAGCCGGTGCTCTGCGCAGTAATCAAGGAAACCCTGTACACGTCCATAAGCCGGGATATCAGGATTGGAAGGAGAATTAATATGCAGGAGCATTTCGCAGTTATGTTTGTGCAGGAGGCCGGCGGCCTGCCTGCCGCCAGTGTAGTTATCAGAGTTGACGCTGCAGACCTGTCTGTCTTCCCGCTCTATCGTTACAATAGGAATAGGAAGCTTTGCAAGTTCCTCGGAGGGGATGGTGTGGCTTAAGATAATCAGGCCTTCAATTTTGTAGGCAAGAAGTTCCTGAATATACTGCCGTTCAGTTTCTTCCTGTTCATTACCTGCAAAAACGAGAAATTTGTAACCAAATGTTTCGTAAGTGGAAAGGATTTGATTTAGCATTTCCGAATAGTAGTGGAGGATTAGATTCGGAATGATGATTCCGATAAATTCAGTCTTGCCGTTGGCGAGGATGCGGGCTACCTTATTCTCTTTATAATCCAGTTCGATTAGCGCCTGTGCGATGATTTCCTGATTCCGCAAAGTTAGCGAATCGGGGTTGTTGAAATATCTGGAAATCGTTGTTTTGGAGAAATTGGTGTATTTTGCAATATCGTCAAATGTAACATTTTTTTTCTGGGTCATTTTGCCTGTCCTTTCTGTAGAAGAGTGCCTGAGGAGAAATCTAGTACCCTTTTTTAGTATAGCAAAAAAGGAAAGCGGGGACAACGAGTAATCGGTTAAGTAACCGGTTTTGTGAATTATATACAAATTGGATATCCGCAAATCAGATATATGTTACAAATATATTTTTAGTAATTGACGGTGGTATGCGGCAGTGCTAAGATATAACTATAAAGTAACCGGTTACTTTACCGGTTACAAAATATAAAAAAGGTTTACTGCATTGAACAGTGAGCAAAAAAGAAACAAGGAGGGAAGAAATATGAGAGCAACATTCAGGGCGAAGGTTACGGCTGCCGGATTGATTCTGGGGCTGATGGCCATGATGCTGACCGGATGCAGGTTCGGATTTGCAAGTGATCCGGATGATCCGAATGAGGAAGAAGAGGTCATACCCATTGACACCTCGGTAGATACATTTGAGTATGATTCTTCTCTGGAGGGAACAAGTATTACTCTTTTGAATTCCAAGGCGGAGATTCAGGTGGCGCTTGGGGAAATGGGAGCTGCATTCGAGGAAAAGTCCGGCGTTCATGTGGAGGTGATGCCGGTAACAGACGGGGATTCTCCTTATACCAAGGTGGTCAGTCTCTATAATTCAGGGAATCCGCCTACGATGTCGATTCTGGATACGACGGATGTCATCGCGCTGGCTGAAGAAAAGGCCGCGGATTTGACACAAGAGGAGTGGACAAATGAGGCGGAAGAGTATTTAACAGAGGTAAACGGAAAAGTTTACAGTTTTCCACTATGTATCGAAGGCCGGGGAATTATTTATAATAAAGCGGTGATTGAAGAGGCTTTAGGGGCGGAATTTAATCCGGAATCAGTTACCACGCTGGATGAGTTTGTAGCGCTTTTGGATACTTTGGTGGATGCGGGAATTGAGAAGCCTGTTTCGGTTGCCAAGGAAGACTGGTCGCTGGGAGCCCATCATCTGCAGTATATTTACGAGACTTATGACGGAACGTCAGAAGGCGCGCAGAAAGTAATTGAGAAGATAAAAAAGGGTCAGTTAGGGCTGGAGTCCTATAACCGTCTGTCGGAGTTTTTGGATATGTTTGATGTGCTGAAGAAGTACAATGTAGCGAAGGGCGACCCGCTTGGAGCGGACTATGATGAGATGGCGATTGATTTGGCGGATGGGAAGACGGCTTTTTGGTTTAATGGTAACTGGGCATGGCCGAATCTTGCGGAAGCAGGCGCTGAGAATGAAGATGAATATGGATTCCTGCCCTATTTCCTGAATAACGATGGAGATGATTTTGCGAATCAGCAGATTCAGGGTTCTCCGTCCAAGCAGGTGATGTTAGACGGTCAGATGGCTACTGAGAAGGAACAGGCTGCAGCGAAGGAATTTCTGAACTGGATTGTATATAGTGAAATGGGTCAGCAGATGCTGGTGAAGACTTGCAATGTCATTCCGCCGTTTACCAATAATCCATATGAACCAGCAGACCCATTAAGCCGGGATATTTATGAGAAGGTTCAGGAAGGAAAGGCATTTAACGCATCTGCGATTGTTCCGAATGACCACTGGTCGGTTCTGGGAGCTGCTATGCAGAAATATCTGGCAGGCAGAAGCGACAGAGAAGAGCTTACCCAGTCGATTCAGGAATACTGGGATGAACAGGAATAGGAGGGCGGATGATGAAATCGAAGAATAACGCGAAGGATTTTGGGATGTTTGCACTGCCGGGAATGTTCTGCTTTTTTGCGGTTGTTATCATACCTTTTATCTATGGTGTGTATCTGACGCTGACAGACTGGAACGGCGTATCGAAGGTGAAGAATTTTATCGGATTTAAGAATTTTGCAGGAGTCGCAAGAGACGGTCAGTTCTGGACGTCCCTTCTTCTGACCTTCAAGTATGTAATTGTGGTGGTAATTCTGGTAAATGTATTTGCGTTTGCCATTGCGTATCTGTTGACAAGAGGGATTAAGGGACAGAATTTCTTCCGGGCAGGATTCTTTACGCCGAATCTGATTGGAGGTATCGTACTGGGATATATCTGGCAGTTTGTATTTTCCAGAGTATTTGTAAGTATTGGGGAGAGCACCGGATGGAAATTATTTGAAGTGTCCTGGCTGTCTGATCCTACGAATGCTTTTATCGCGCTGGTGGTAGTGTCTGTATGGCAGCTGTCCGGCTATATGATATTGATTTATGTAGCGGGATTTATGGGACTCAGCGAGGATGTGCTGGAGGCGGCAAGCATCGACGGCGCTTCCGGATTTGTGAAATTAAAGAGTATCATTATGCCGTTGATGATGTCGTCGGTGACCATCTGTCTGTTCCTGACGCTTTCCAGAGCATTTATGGTATATGATGTGAACCTGTCGCTGACCGCGGGCGCTCCTTACGGAACGACAGAAATGGCGGCAATGCATGTATATGAGAAGGCATTTACATCCAGACAGTTCGGCATCGGCCAGTCGGAGGCGCTGATTCTGTTTATCATTGTTGCGTGTATTAGTGGACTTCAGGTGTACTTTACGAAAAAACAGGAGGTGGAAGCATAATGAAGCAGACGACAATTGGCGGAACAAAGAGAAAAG
>CAOKJI010000020.1 GCA_948468495.1 uncultured Dorea sp.
TGATGCGGAAAATGATGTGAAGCTTGGAATCAGCAGAACACAGAAGGCGCTGACTTTTCAGGTGATGAGTATTTCCCGCAGACAGAACCGGACGATTGATGAATTTGGTATCTATGAATATGACAAAGATTCAATAGAAAAAGGGAAAGAGGAGCCGGTTAAGATTGATAACCATTGCATGGATGCTATCCGTTATCTTGTAATGGGTATGTGGACGAAGATTAAGCACTGGCTTCCGGTTCAGGAGGATTGACGGGAGAATGGATATTTTCAGATATTTTAAGAATAAAGGAATTGATACGCTGGACAGCAGGTTCTATAGAGAGGTTGAAGTATGGCGCAGCTGGTATAATTCCAATGTGAAAAAGTTCCATACGTATAAAGTGTACAGAGGGAATGGCACTTCTGTAAACTGTATGCGGTATGCGCTGGGGATGGCGAAAAAGGTTTGTGAAGACATGGCTGATTTGCTCCTGAACGAACGTGTAACGATTACCATTGCAGATAATAAAACGGATCAGTTTGTGAAAAAGGTTCTAGAGGAAAATAACTGGGAAGAACTGGGGAATGAATATCAGGAATGGAAATCGGCTCTGGGGACTGCGGCGTATGTGGTGCATATTAGAGATGCTGTCGTTGACAGTTCTGGGAATATGACTGGAGGAAGTGTAGGGATTAATTTTGTGGAAGCTTCTAATATTTACCCTACTTCATGGCAAAATAGGGTGATTACGGAATGCATATTTACATTTACCCGGATTTACAAGCGAAGAAAGTATATCCATTTCCAGTACCATAAACTGGAGGACATGCCGGACGATGGCAGGAAACAGTACGTGGTTGAAAATACAGTGGTTGAAAATGGAGACGGGACAGGAAGAGAACTAACGTATCAGGAGTGGGAAAAGATTCCCGTATTTAAAGGGTTGGCAGAACGTATTGAAACAGGTTCTGACCAGCCGCTTTTTATTATTGATCGGCTGAATATGGCAAATAATGCCGACGAGGATACTACGAATCCGATGGGCGTGGCGTTATTTGCCAATGCAATTGATATCCTTCGGAAGATAGATTTAGAATATGACAGTTATGCAAATGAATTTTCATTGGGACGCAAGCGGATATTTGTTGTACCGGAATTACTGACCACGCAGAATGGGGATGCAGTCTTTGATCCAGAAGATACGGTTTTCTATGAACTGCCGGAGGATTATTTCAAAAATTCGGAATCAAGAGAAGCGATGCGTGAAGTCAATATGGAGCTCAGGATTGAAGAGCACAGTAGGGCCATTAGTGATGATCTGAACTGGCTTTCCCTAAAATGTGGATTTGGTACCGACCGGTACAGGTTTGAGAACGGCGGCGTGAAGACGGCTACGGAAGTAATCAGTGAAAATTCTGATATGTACCGTTCTCTACAAAAGAATGAACTGGTACTTGAGCGGGTTTTAATCCAACTAATTCGGACAATTATCCGGGCAGGAACCAGCATAGGAGTTGCCGGATTGATTGAAAATGCGACAGTTACGATTGCCTTTGATGATTCTATCATAGAGGATAAGACTACAGAGCGGCAGAGCGACAGGCAGGATGTGTCTATGGGTGTCATGTCACTGGCAGAATATCGTGCAAAATGGTATGGGGAAACACCGGAGCAGGCGCAGGAGAATCTCCCTGAACAGATGGCGGTTACGGAGTAGGTGATTAGATGAACCGGGAATATAAAGAGAAACTGTCAGGAAAGATTGAGAAGAATTATCTGGCTCTGGAAGAACGCGTGATGCAGGATGTTGTTCGGAGAATCCGGAAAACCGGAGAGATTACAAGTACCGCGGATTATCAGATTAACCGTCTTCTGATTCTTGGCAATTCTTCCGAGGATGTGGAGAGGATGATTAAGGATGCTCTGAATGCATCCTATCCAGAGATGTTTGAATTATATGATCAGGTGATTAACTGGGAATATGTCCGAAATAAGGATATCTATGAACAGATTAACCGGCACTTTCTGCCTTTTGAGGAAAATAAAGAGCTGCAGCAGATCGTGAATGCGCTGATTATGCAGACTGGAGCAGAATTGGAGAATATTACCAGGTCGCTTGGTTTTTATCTGGATTATGGGAATGGCCGGAGGGTGCTGACGCCGCTGGCCGAAGTTTATCAGAGGTATCTGGATGCGGCCTGCATGGATATTGTATCAGGGGCGTTTGACTATAACAGTACGCTTCGGAGGGTTGTTACACAGCTTACGAACAGCGGATTAAGAAGGATTGATTATGCGTCGGGGCACTCAAACAGAGTGGATGTAGCGGCAAGACGGGCGGTGATGACCGGAATTACGCAGTTAACAGGGCATATTTCCGATATGAATGCGCAGAAGCTGGGGACAGATTTCTTTGAAGTTGCCTGGCATGCCGGGGCCCGTCCAACACATCAGGTCTGGCAGGGAAAAGTTTATTCGAGGGAAGAGTTGTATAGCATATGTGGGCTTGGCACAGTAACGGGACTGGAAGGGGTTAATTGTTACCATGAGCGGTATCCTTTTATACCGGGCATCTCAGAACGTAACTGGTCGGATGAATGGCTGGAAGAACAGAACCGGAAGGAAAATACGCCGAAGGAATATAAGGGGAAAGAATATACTGCTTATGAAGCCAGGCAGAGACAGAGGCAGATGGAAACGGCCATGCGGGCGCAGCGTGAAAAGGTGCAGATGCTAAAAGAAGGCGGCGCTGATGCAGAGGAGATTATGTTTGTGAGATGTAAATATCAGGCCCAGTTGGATGAGTATGCAAGGTTCTCAAAGAAGATGGGGATTACTCAGGAGCGGGAGCGGATTTATCTGGATATGCGGGGCAGGGTGGCACCAGGAAGAACGTCCATAAAACTTAGTGATACCACAGATAAATGGGCGAAAGAGGCGCTGATGGAGATGAGACTTTCCGAAAATTCTTTTCGGATGCGGAGTAGTGAAATGCTTGAAGTATATGATAAAAACGGGAAGTTTATTATGGCAAAAAGAGGTGGAACGAATAGTGTTGGACTATCACCACTAGATTTACCCAAAATTGTTGGATGTGTAATTACACACAATCATCCAAGTGGAGGAGCTTTTTCAAAAGATGACTGTCAATTTTTTAGGCGGTGGCCTATATCGGAATTGCGAGTAGTTACGGAAAAGGAAACATTTTATATTAGGAAGCCAGATGTTTGGCCACAAGAAATAAATAGCCAAGGAAAACTTAATTCTGAAATAGATAAAATAAAAGATGAATTAAAAAATAAGTACCAAAAGATGTATAGAGATGGTATAATAAACAAGACACAAAGGCATCAAATGTTTTCAGAAGAAGTCAACTGTATTTTTGCAAAACGGTTTGGTATTGAATTTGGAAAGGAGTATTTTAATGCAGGAAATAAGATTTAGTGATCTTTCAGATGATGTGAAGATTGAAGAGCTGCCGCCAGATACGGTTTTGGTTTTAGATGATGATGAGCCAGAGTTGCATGATGTTTTTTGGGATGATATTGATTAAATACCGCACATTCTACGGAGTGAGCGGTATTTTTATACCCATTTTCAGGAGGTGGGAAGATTGATTCATGTTTCAGTAAGTTTGAAAAGTATCCACGTATCAGGTCATGCGAATATCGCGCCGAAAGGTTCTGATATCGTATGCGCTGCCGTTTCCGCGCTGACACTTACGCTGATTCAGGGGTTGAAAGCGGTTGCAGAGATGAAACTGCATGAAAGTGTAGAGAATGGAAACATCTGTATTGAATGGCAGGAGATGAATGATACAGGCAAGGCACTGGTTGATACATGGTTTCTGGGCATCTGCGGAGTAGCCGCGGAATATCCGGTAATTGAATTTTTATTATGAGTGAATTACGCATCCATCAGGGTGCTTTTTTCATGCCTGACGGGGCACAAAATACGGGACTATCACAGAAAGTGAGGATAAGGAGAATGAAGAGAAATTGTTTTAATCTACAGCTTTTGGCTGATGGAGGAAACGGCGGGGATGGCGCTGGTAAGGGTACTGCGGGAGCAGGCCAGGCAGGAAGCGGCAGCGGCGGCCAGCAAAATAATGGTGGCGCACCCGGCGGTGCAACGTACAGTTATGAACAGGCCGAGCAGATTGCGGAGGCGAGGGCGGAGCATGCTTCGAGGGCGGCTCTGGCAAAGTATTTTGAAAGTCAGGGAATGACGCAGGATGAAATTACTGCTGCTATTGCTGATTTCAAGGCGAAGAAGGCGGCCAGCCAGCCCAATCTGTCCGCAGTAGAGAAAGAACGGGATGACGCACTTGCAAAGGTGGCAGAGATGCGGAATACAGGTTATCTGCGTGACAAGGGCGTAAAGACGGATGATCTGGACTATGTTCTGTTCAAGGTTAGTAAAAAAGTGGATGATAAGACGGATTTTAAGAAAGCGGCAGACGCTTTCCTGAAAGAAAATCCACGTTTTACAGGTCAGGGCTATAAAGTAGTTTCTACCGGCAAGCCGGACGGAGGTACTGGTACATCCCAGACGGCAAATGACATGATTAATTCTTCCATTCGTTCAGCGTTTGGAAGGTAATAGAGAGAGGAGAAAAAAGGAAGATGAACAGAAACAGAAAACTTTTTGATTTGCAGTTATTTACCGGAGGCACTTCCATCACAAGAAATGATGCGGAAGCGCTGATTCCGGTGCAGGAAAGCCACGAGATCATTCAGGGGGTGGTGGAGCAGTCGGCAGTGTTGCAGCGTGGGCGCAGGCTTGCGAATATGACGGCAGCACAGTATAAGATGCCGGTGCTTGACCTTCTGCCGGTGGCATATTTTGTGAATGGCGAGGGCGGCAGTGCGAAAAAGAAGCTGACCACAATGGCGTGGGATAAGAAGGTAATTTATGCAGAGGAAATCGCAGTCATTGTGCCGATTTCTGAGGCGGTGCTGGATGATGCGGATTATGATATTTGGGGAGAAGTGCGGCCGCGGCTGATCGAAGCTTTCGGCCAGAAGATTGACGGTGCGATGTTGTTCGGCCAGGATAAGCCGCAGACATGGCGTGATGATGTGGTAACTACGGCAGTAAACGCAGGCTCTTATGTGAAACTGGGAGCGGATTTGTATGATTCTATCTTGGGCGAAGGCGGCGTGATCGCGAAGGTAGAGGAAAGCAGCTATTTTGTAAACGGGCATATGGCCGACATTACCATGCGGGCAAAACTGAGGGGGCTGAAAGACACGACCGGACAGCCAGTATTCAAGTCTGATATGCAGACTGGAACGAATTATACGTTGGATGGCTCCCCAATGAGTTTTCCGCGCAACGGGGCGTTTGACAAGAGCAGGGCTTTGATGATTTCCGGGGATTTCTCACAGCTTGCATACTCCATCCGGCAGGATATTACCTTTAAGATTTTTGATCAGGGTGTAATTCAGGATCCGGCTACAGGAGAAATTCTGTATAACCTGATGCAGAATGATATGGTGGCGTTGCGTGCGGTGATGCGTCTGGGATGGGAGATTCCGAATCCGATTAATGCAATGGTCCCGGATAAAGCTAAGCGCTGCCCGTTTGCAGTTCTGACAGCCTCGGAGCCGGTTAAATCGAAATATACCAGCGAAGAGCTGAACGCAATGACGGTTGACGAAATTAAAGCAATTGCCGCTGCGAAGGAATATACGATTACAAAGACGGTGAAGGCTGAGATTATCACAGAATTTTTGGCCCAGCAGGAAGTGTGATACGTATGTTTCCATATGCAGATTATACGTTTTATACAGACCATGCTTGTGGAAAACTGGAAAAAGAGTCTTTTGAAAGGGAAGTCCTGGCAGCTTCCTTTTTTCTCAGATACATAACGCTAGGGCGCAGTGGCAGGACGCAGCCGGAATCTCTCCGGTATGCGGCCTGCGCTATTGCTGAAATGTATGCGGAGCAGAAGCAGAAAGCAGTTTCAGGTGGGATGGGAAAGAAGTCTGAGAATACGGACGGATATTCGGTATCCTATGCCAGCGAGATAAAGGACGGGGAGAATCTAGAAGCATTTTTAGACCGAAAGGCAATGCAGATTGCGGGGAAATATCTTTCCGGGACAGGGTTATTGGAGCGAAAGGTGGGGTGTGGACATGCTCACGAATGCGGATGCGACGGTTTATCATCGAGTCAGGGATAAGGCAGGGGATAAGTGGGAGAGAAAATATCTGCATGCGGTGTGGTGGCATACGGGCATTCTTACGGGTATTACTACAAACGGGATTAAGACGGCAAACGGATTGACGAATGTGCTGACGGTCAGAATCCCGGATGTTTCTATAGAAGTGAAAACTGGGGATTATATTGTGGCGGGAAATTGTGAGGCTGATATGGAAACGCTGAAGGACTTGAAAGGGCAGGATTACTTCTGCGTAACCGGAGCACATTATAATCGTTTCGGAAGTAACCCGCACATAAAGGTGGTGGCGCAGTAGTGGCAGGTAAGAAAAAGTTTTACATCAAAGCTCCTCATGGACAGAAAATAGAAACGAAATGCAAGGGAACAACGGTTTCTGTTGAACTGAAATGGAGTCCTGGGTTTGAAAGTGATAAGGAAGGGATGTTCAGCCGGAAGCAGTCTTTTGTTGACAGTGAATGTATCCGCAAGATGGGGCCGGAGACGCCCAGAAGAACCGGGATTTTGGTAAAGTCGGCTACCATAGGAACGGTAATCGGCAGCGGGGAGATTAACCAGATTACGCCTTATGCCAGAAGGCAGTATTATGAACATAAGACAAAGTCAAAGTGGTTTGAGCGTATGAAGAACCGGTATAAAGATTCCATATTGAAAGGGGCTGAAAAAATTGGATAATATCATTACATCCATCCGGGAACATATCATGAAGTGCCCTTTGATGGAAGGCGAAAGGATTAATGTAGACTATATCGGGACGGATATGTCCTACTCGGTTGACCCGCTGCCCTGCGACCCAGTGATACAACGGTATACGGATGGCGGGGCTAGGAAACAATTCCAGTTTGCACTTACCAGCAATGAGACATATGACGAAGACGCCCGCGTTAATATTGAAAACAGCGGATTTTACGAGGCGTTTGAGGACTGGCTGGAAGAGCAGAATATTATGGATATGCTCCCGGAGCTTCCAGCAGGGAAAACAGCGGCGGGATTTGAAACACTGAATAAAGGCTATCTGTACGATATAGACGGGAACTTTGCCCGGTACCGGGTGGAGTGCCGGCTGATTTACACACAGGAGGTATAGGTTAATATGGCAGAGAATAAAGCAAAAATGGTAAAGCGGTATCAGAGGCTTGCTTTCATGAATACAAGTGAGACAGATGGTACGCCGAAATTTGAGAGAATGACGGGATTTACAACCCTGACGAACAGCAAAAATCCAAAAGAATACAGCAGGCAGTATGTGGACAGAGCGTCCGAGGATACGGATGTTGTCGGGTATGCTCCGGCAACGGAATATTCTTTTGACCGGCACACAAACACACCGGTACATGAACGGATTGCGAAGGTCCACGATGGGGAATTGACAGGGAGCGACGCGTTGGTAGATATCCTGGTGGTGGATTTGTTTACAGAAGACGACCAGAAAAGGTGTGTCGCAAGGAAAAGGACTTATGCGATTATTCCCGATGCAGACGGGGATGGAAATGACGCGCTGGTATATACCGGCTCTTTCAAGTCCAAATCAGAGGTAGAAACAGGATATGCGGTTCTGGATGAAGATAAAAAGATTGCAACGTATACGCCGGGAGCGTTACCGGCCGGAGAATAAGAAAGGTGTGATTCGGATGACGGTTTGGAAATGGAATGATGTGGAACTGGAGATTGATCTGGAGGATGCGGATTTTCAGGAAAAATATGAAAATGCATTTGAAACCATGAAAGAGGAAGAGCAGAAAATAAAAAAGATTGGAAAGCTTTCTGAACTGACCAGATCGTATTGTGATATGTACTATCATTTGTATGATAGCATTTTTGGAAAAGGCACCGGGGAAAAACTGCTCGGAGGGAAACGAAATTCCCGAATCGCGGATGAATGCTATGAATCATTCCTTACATGCTGCAAGCAGGAAGTTCAGGCGTCAAATAGGAATAGGGCTTCCAGATTTCAGAAATTTAAAGTGATGGCTAAGAGATGATGGTATGAATTTATTTTATGAGGATTATCCTAAGTCAGTTTGTGTGGGTGGGAAGGATATACCAATCATTACGGATTTCAGGGAAATTGTTAAGCTGATGGATATGCTGAGGGCAGATAGCTTAACATATGAAGAAAAGATGTATTTGCTGCTGCAGTACTTTCAGGAGCAGCCAGAGGACTTAGAGAAGGCAGTGGATGCTTTATCGGATTTTGTGGCAATGAGAGAACTGGGAAGGCAGAATGCATCAGATGTTCATAGTTGTGAGGAGGAAGACGAAAAGCCTCAAAGGGATGTATATTCTTTTGAGATAGATTATCCTTTTATTTTTTCTGCATTTCTACAGGATTATGGGATTAATATCCGTACAATTCCTTATATGCACTGGTGGGAGTTTCGGATGCTTTTTTCCGGCTTGTCGGAAGGGACAGAAATTAAACAACGGATTATGTACCGAAGTGTGGATTTGTCTGAGATTAAGGATAAAGAGGAACGAAAGAGAATCGCGAAAATACAACAGGCCATTCGGCTGCCGGATGCAGAACTTACGGATTATGATATAGGGAATGCTTTTATGTAAGGAGGGCGGTTCATGAAAAAGATTCAGTATCCTCCAGTCAAAAGGATATGGTATGTTTGTCCGGTATGTAAGACAAAGCTGCTGATTTACGAAGATACGGCAAAATGTACGGGGGTATTTATGAAATGCCGGACATGCAAAAATGAAATAGAGATTAAGATTTAAGCACTTTAAAATGAGCCATCGGAGCCTGTGCTGTTCGCCGAAAGGAAGGGAATAGTATGGGTTACGACGGCTCTTTGAAATTTGATACTGCAATCAATGCGGCTGGTTTTAATGCGGGAATAAAGAATCTGGGAAATATTGCGAAGGGCGGTCTGTCTGTATTGGGCGGAGCTATTGCCGGAGTGACTGCAGCAATGGGCGCCGGGGTAACTGCCGCCGTCAATGTGGGAATGAGTTTTGAGAGCCAGATGTCCAAAGTGCAGGCCATATCAGGAGCTACCGGGGGAGAGCTAGAACAGCTTGCGGAGAAAGCGAAGGAAATGGGGGCCAAGACCAAGTTTTCCGCTACGGAATCCGGGCAGGCTTTTGAGTATATGGCAATGGCCGGATGGAAAACGGAGGATATGCTGGGCGGCATTGAAGGAATCATGAACCTAGCCGCTGCTTCCGGGGAAGATTTGGCAGCTACGTCGGATATTGTGACGGATGCACTGACTGCTTTTGGATTATCGGCGTCAGATTCTTCACATTTTGCAGACGTTCTGGCGGCTACATCTTCCAGCGCAAATACCAATGTGGGATTATTAGGAGAGACATTTAAATATGTGGCTCCTGTGGCGGGTGCATTAGGCTTTTCTGTGGAAGATACGGCTACGGCAATCGGATTGATGGCAAATGCCGGGATTAAGGGTTCCCAGGCAGGCACTGCTTTGCGTGCGATTCTATCCAGGCTGACTACGCCTACAGATGAAGTAGCTGCGGCAATGTCCGAGTTAGGGCTTTCCATTACCAATGGCGATGGCAGCATGAAGTCCCTGAATGAGATTACAGGGACTCTTCGGAGCAGTTTTTCCGGGCTGAGTGAGGCAGAGAAGGCAAGCATGGCGGCTACCCTTGGCGGGCAGGAGGCTATGTCTGGTCTGCTGGCGATTGTAAATGCTTCGGATGAAGATTTTAATAAACTGCAATCTGCAATCTATGGCGCTACGGATGAATTGACCGGATACAGCGCCGCGGCTGAAATGGCAGAAACCGCGCAGAATAATCTGCAGGGTCAGTTGACAGCTATGAAGTCAGCCGCCGAGGGACTGGGGATTGAACTTTATGAATCTGTTAAACAGCCCTTGACGGATATTGCAAAAACCGGCGTAGAGGCTATCCGGGAGCTGACGGAGGCATTCCAGAAAGGCGGTACGGAAGGGCTGATTGAAGCCGGTGGAAAGCTGGTTGCGGATTTACTGACAGGGATTGCAGATGCTTTGCCGGATGTGATTACAATGGCAGTGCAGGTAATTACATCAATTATTGACAGTTTGACGGCTAATACTCCGCAGATATTGTCTGCCGGTATACGGATTCTGCAGGCTCTTATAGATGGAATGATACAGATTCTTCCGGCTGTCGGGGAGTTTATTCTGAGCCTGATGACAGAACTGTATGCGCAGGTTAGCGCGCATGGGCCGGAGCTTCTACAAAAAGGGTATGAAATTTTAAGTAACCTTGTAGATGGCTTCGTGCAGGCAATCCCGGAAATGCTGCCAAAGGTTTTGGATTTTATTCAGGGAATTGGGGAAAAGCTGGCTGAGGCGGCGCCTGTATTAATCCAGAAAGGCTTTGAGATTCTAAGTAAGCTGGTGGAAGGGATTACAACGGCTATTCCGATTCTGATTGCCAAAGTGCCGGAGATTATTACTACCTTTGCGAATATTATCAATGATAATTTTCCAACGATACTAGCAAAAGGCGTTGAACTGCTGGGCCAGCTGGCAATGGGACTTGTACAGGCGATTCCGGCGCTGGTTGCCCATATCCCGGATATTATTCAGGCAATTGTAGCAGTATTTACGGCTTATAACTGGATTGGCCTTGGTGAGAATATTATAAAGTTCCTTGGAAATGGCATAAAGTCTATGGCATCTGCTGCGGTTTCGGCAGCGCAGAATGTTAAGACAGGGGTTATAAATGCAATTAAGAATCTTCAAAACACGCTGTCAAATCTTGGACAAAATGCGATTTCAGGACTTGGAAGTGCGATATCGAATGGAATTAGCAGTATTGTAAGCAAAGCGCACGATATTGTGTCGGGGATTCGGAATGCTTTTTCTAATATGAATTGGGGAAGCATAGGAAGCAATATTATAAGCGGTATTGCGAACGGAATAGCAGGAGCGGTAGGCGGGCTGGTAAACAGCGCCATAGATGCTGCGAAGTCTGCATTTAACGCTGCGAAACGCGCGCTTGGAATCCATTCCCCGTCTACGTTGTTCCGGGATGAAATCGGTAAGAATATGGCTCTTGGAATGGGGATTGGGTTTGAAAAGAATGTCCCGACAGGAGAGATGGAAAGCAGTCTGAAAGAGTCCGTCAAACGGATGCAGCATACGACGAGGCAGGTAACCGCCGTTCCGGTGAATACAACGAAGCAGGTTATATCAGGGACAAGTGGTCCGGGAGGTAATGCTCCGCAGGGATACCCGGATTTTGACTATGAGAGGATGGGAAAGGAAACGGCAAAATCCATGGAAGGAATGGGAGTCTACCTAGACAAGAAACCCGTAGGCAGAATTATGGCGCCGGTCATCGACGATGAGCTTGGCAGAATCGGAAAGAGGAAGACATGATGGAAACAGGAGTAACCTTTGCAGACAG
>CAOKJI010000021.1 GCA_948468495.1 uncultured Dorea sp.
CAGGTTTTATGCGGCCTGCGAAGGTTTTTTCTATTATTCAACTGTCAAACTCCCGGGTAAGGGATTCAGGGTCGTTTCTACCGGGATATCCAGTAATAGTAACGGTTCAGGAAGCGGCGCCGACGATTCTGATATCAGAAAAGCCATGGGGTTAAAATGAAAGGATAAAAAAGAATGGCTATCGAATTAGCGGAGAAATATTTGCCATATGTGGACGAAATTTTCACCACAGAAAGCAAGAAGGAATTATTAACAAATCAGGATTTTGCTTTTGAATCAGCACACAGCGTCAAGGTTTATAAAATTAGTACCGGGGAAATGCATAATTATGGGCGAAATCATTTCGCTGACCCTGATAATAAAAAGTGGTCGTGCTACGGAGATATTAAGTCCTTAGACGCAACGACGGAACGTTTTGAACTTGGCCGGGACAGGTCATTCACATTTGTTATTGATGCGTTAGATGAAGATGAGACCGTCGGAACGTTAGAGGCATCAAGTGCACTTGCCAGACAGATTAGGGAAAAGGTAATCCCGGAAGTGGATACCCATGTGTATGGAAAGATGTGCGCAGGCGCGGGAAATAAACCGGAAGCGATCGTACTGACAACAGAAAACATTTACGACGAGATTATTGAGGCAAACAATGCTCTGGACAATGCTGAGGTTCCTGAAACGGGGCGGGTTCTGGTTGTGACACCGGACACCTATCTTTTGATGAAGAAATGTAAAGATATCGTAATGGAAACTAATATCGGAAATGAGCTGAGGATTCAGGGAGTGATCGGGAATCTGGACGGGGCGAACGTACAGAAAATTCCGGCCAGCAGACTCCCGAAAGACTTTGGCTTCATGCTGGCGCATCCATGTGCGACGGTGGCGCCGACGAAGCTCGCGGATTATAACACCCATCATAACCCGCCGGGTATTAACGGCGATTTGGTGGAAGGACGTATTGTGTATGATGCGTTTGTGCTGGAGAATAAGGCAAAAGCTATTTACTATCAGGCTTATAAACCGAAAACCTATACGCAGACAGAGCTGGAGGCGATGACGGTCGACCAGATAAAGGGACTTGCAGAAAAGAAAGGCTATACGATTACCAAAACGGTTAAGGCTGAAATTATTGCAGAGTTTCTTTCGGCTCAGACAGGACAGTAACCAGACAACTAACCAATAATTTGATAAACCGCCCGGGCTTTCTTCCCTCTGATTGTCCGGGGCGGTTTGCATACCGGGGGGTGACTAGCATGAACAGGAATCACGAAGGATATACAGATTATACTGCCTGCGAAGCCATCAGAAGGGCAGACAGGGACAGGAAACGGAAAAGGGCAGGGGATACCTCTCTGCATCTTACCTACTGTCTGGAAGCTGTAAGGGGATTCGCGGAGGCAAGAAATACTTTGTGCGGGTGACGGATATGACGAATGAGCAGTTAACGGCCAGAATACAGGCCGGGGAGGATGCCGCTGAGAATATGCTGCAGCTCTGGCGGCAGAATGAAGGATTTATTGCAAAGATGGCTATGAGATATCAAGGTTATGCGGAGCTGGATGATTTGAAACAGGAGGGGTATATTGGTTTGTGCGAGGCTGTGCGCCAGTATGACCCAGAGCAGGGCGCGTCATTCATCAGCTATGCGTCGTTCTGGATTCGGCAGGCTATGAGGCGGTATATAGATAACTGCGGCAGTACAGTCAGGATTCCGGTCCACGCAAGGGAGTGGATAGGGAAATATAATAGAGCTGTGAGAGAATATCAGAAGCATTACGGTGCAGAACCGTCGGAGATGGCCCTGTGTGCCCTTCTGGAAGTCAGCCGGGAAAAGCTCCATGCAATACAAAAAGATGTAAGGAAGAGGCAGGTAGACAGCCTGAGCAGGCCGGCAGTCGGAGAGGATGAAGGGCTGACCCTTGGGGATATGGTTCCTTCCGGGGTGGATATGGAAGGGGATGCTATAAAGGCCCTTGATACGGCTGCCATGAGGCGCGAAGTCTGGATTGCGGTGGATAGTCTGCCGGATGTCCTTCCTGATGTGGTGAGACTGAGATACCGGGACCGGAAGACGCTGGAGCAGACGGGGGAGAGTCTGGGAGTAAATAGGAGCCGGATTAGTGAGCTGGAGCGGAAGGCGTTCCGGCTGCTCGGGACCAAGAAGAGGGGAGAACAGCTCCGGGGCTACTATGAGGAATATTTGCAGGCGGCACCGGTCCGTCATGTGAGTGTAGCGGCGTTCGATCGTACATGGACCAGCTCGGTTGAACGGGATGCACTAGGGTTGTGATGAGTGTAATTCCGTCCGGTTAGTAACACGTTAGTAACAAAAATGGCCGGGAAAGCCTGTAAATACGTTTATCAATCTTTAAAATATCTTAAGATTTTATAACACCTGCCCTTAAAAATTACCTGTTATTATAATTTCAACAAAACAGAAAACGGCGAACTTAGCATGAGGGATTGCGCTTCGCTACAGAATGACTTATAGTGGAAGGGAGGTGATGGAGATGTCCAGAATATTAGTATGCGATGATGATAAAGAGATTGTTGAGGCAATTGATATATATTTGACTCAGGAAGGTTATGAGATAAGCAAGGCGTATGACGGTGAGGAAGCGTTAAAGAAGCTGAAAGAAGAGAAAATCGACCTTCTCGTAATTGACGTAATGATGCCAAAGCTTGATGGAATACGTGCTACGCTGAAAATACGTGAGAAGAACAATATGCCGATTATTATATTATCGGCGAAGTCTGAGGATGCGGACAAGATACTTGGGCTCAATATCGGGGCGGACGACTATATTACGAAACCATTTAACCCGCTTGAGCTGGTGGCCAGGGTGAAATCCCAGATACGCAGGTATACGCAGCTTGGCAGTATGTCGGGGGTAATGCCGGACGAGGCGGTATACAGTACCGGAGGTCTGTCCATCAACGACGATTTGAAGGAAGTGACTGTGGACGGCGAGCCGGTGAAGCTGACGCCGATTGAGTATAATATTCTATTGCTGTTGGTGAAGAATCAGGGAAGAGTATTTTCTATCGAACAGATATATGAAAGTATCTGGAACGAGGAGGCGCTGGGTGCGGATAACACAGTTGCGGTGCATATCCGGCACATTCGGGAGAAAATAGAGATTAATCCAAAGGAGCCAAGGTATTTAAAGGTAGTATGGGGAGTCGGGTATAAGGTGGAGAAGCTCTGATTCATAGATAGGATCGTTATTTGGGACGGTGGAATGGAGTAGATATGAGTAAGAAATGGTATAGAGGAAAGTTTGTAAAGGGGATACTGGCTGCATTTGCACATGTGCTGGCGGTTCTTCTGATTATTAGTATGTTATGGATATGGGCCTGTCCCAGTGCGGCGGAAGATGTGCTGGAAGGCAGGAATGTACAATATGAGGACTCAAGTTTGTTGAGTTCTCATATGTTTTCAGAAGCCAGACAGATTGTGCGGGCAATTCAGGTTAAGGAGAAGTTGGAAACAGATGGAGTTCATGACGAGAATAAGATTGTAGATATTAAGAAATATGTGCAGGAAGGGGTGATAGACGGCGAAAATGAGTCGGGTCTGGCTTATAAGCTGGGTGAACTGGAAGAATGGGCCGAGGCATATATGAAGTATGGTGATGTAGAAAGCGGGGATTACGGCTCGTCGGCAAAGGACCCGATTATTGTGGGGCAGAAACCGGACAAGACTTACGAGTATTTTCTTTACAGTGAGCTTCGGCAGAAGATTGACAGCGGGGAATTTCGGTTTGTTATGGAATCTGAGGATATGACGGCTTATGATATCCTCCAGGAGTTAAAGGACGGAAGCTGGTATGAGGGAAGTGCAAGCGCCGGTTCTTATGCGCTGCTGGACGCAGAGAATACTGTGAGACTGATTGACTGCTGGAATTATGACGGTTTCTGGATTGAAGAAAAGTATGCGCCGGCAGGGGCGGGAAGTATTCTTGAACTTGCGAATGAGAACCCAGAGTGGAACGGAAGCTTAAGCGAAGCTTATCTGGAAATTCAGAACGCACTGCAGATTATGAATGACGAGTGTGCCATATATAAAGATGTATTGAATAATTATGAAGAGGGGAACACGAATCTGGCGTACTTGTATGCAGATAAAGAGGCGGAGAAGGTAGTTACTAATCGTTCAGAATATGAGAACTATGATTCGCTTGAGAAAAATATAGATAAATTGAAGCAGATTGGGAAATATTTTGTGATAACGCCTAAGTTTTCGGACTTTGAGAGTAATATGGAGGAAGCGAATGCCAGTGAATGGAGCCATCAGATTCATGCAGGGAGCCAGGCGGAAGATTATGTATTTATTGTTGCACTGGATACCGGTTATCCCGTTCAGGACGTCTATCTTTATATGAGGGATAATTATCAGAAATTTTCAGGGAAGGCGGGATTTATGATACAATTGGCAATTGGAGCGGCAATTCTGCTTCTGGGGGTCGTCATCTGGATGACGGCGGTTGCCGGAAGACGGCCGGAGGATGAAGAACTGCATTGTAATGTATTCGACCGGTGGAAGACGGAAATTGCAGCGGCGCTTGTGATTGGAGTGTGGATGGGATGTATGTTTATTCTTGGAACGGCGGTCAGAGGTTTCGGACTTGGGCAGAGTAACGGATATGTGATGATGGACGGGAGTGTTTATTATCTGCCGGAGGGACTTAACACAGAGACAATGATAATCTTTGGAATAATAGGATTTATAACCTGTTCGATGTTCCTGATTGGATATCTGAGTCTGGTCCGCAGGCTGAAGGCCGGTACGGTATGGAAGAACAGTCTGCTTCGGTGGGTGATGCATCATGGGTGGAGCTTTATCCGTCATCTGCCGATTGTGTGGAAATACGTCTTATTTTTCGCTCTGTTTATGCTGAGTCAGATGCTTCTGTTTACATCAGGTGAATTTGTCATTGTACTTGCCGGAATTGCAGTAGATATAGCGGCTTTGGCATATATTGTACAGCAGGCAGTGGGCCGGAAACGCTTAAGCGAAGGCGTTATGAGGATTTCAAGCGGAGAACTGGATTATAAGATTCCGACCGCCGGGCTGACAGGAGAACAGTTAGAGCTTGCAGAGCGTGTGAATAATATTGGCGCCGGTCTGGATGCAGCCGTTGAGAACAGTATTAAGAATGAAAGGCTTAAGACAGATTTGATAACGAATGTGTCTCATGATATTAAGACGCCGCTGACTTCAATTATCAACTACATTGATTTGCTGAAGCGGGAGAATATTCAGGATTCCAAGATTCAGGGATATTTGGAAGTGTTAGAAGCGAAGGCTCAGCGGCTGAAGGTTCTGACGGAGGACGTGGTAGAAGCGTCGAAGGTAAGTTCTGGTAATGTTACGCTGGAATGCATGAACTTAAATCTGGTGGAAATGGTACAGCAGACCAGCGGGGAATTTTCTGAGAAATTTGAGAACAGAGGTTTAAGAGAGGTAATCAATCTGCCGGAAGAACCAGCTGTAATCTGGGCAGATGGCAGAAGAATGTGGAGAATCCTGGAAAATATATACAATAATGTGGCCAAATATGCGATGGAAGGAACCCGCGTTTATTCGGATTTGAGCCAGACGGAGGGACAGGTAATATTTTCCTTAAAGAATATCTCAGAACAGCCCTTAAATATCAGCGCTGATGAGCTGACGGAGCGGTTTATCCGGGGAGACGTGTCAAGAAGCACAGAAGGAAGCGGTCTTGGACTTTCCATTGCGAAGAATCTGGCTTCTTTGATGGGCGGCAAATTTGAACTGTATCTGGATGGCGACTTATTCCGGGTAACCATTACTTTCCCGAGAGTAAAAAAAATAAAAAAAAATAAGGTCCTGTGCGCAGAGTGAGCAGTAACGAAAAATAATGTTTACTAAAGAGGGAAAATCAGATATAATATCTCCATGGAAAATTTGAGAACATTACTACAGGAGAATTTGAATATAGATTTTGTGTCGGCTATTTTAAGTGGACCGAGAGAAAAAGACGGAATCGTGAAGGTGAAAGTGCGTCCTTTGTTGAAGAAGGACACACTTTTCTTTCAGTTAGAGAATTTTAAGGGGAATCAGGTATTTCATAAGAATCTGAATGCCGACGACGCTGTGGAAGAGATACTTTCTCTTATGAAAGGAATGAAGCAGTTTCAGATGGAGACGAAACAGTATAGCTGTACGGCTCTTATCAGCAAAAAAGGCCGGGCTGCAATTAAGATGAAGCGGCGGCAAAATCCGGTGAAAATGATTAGCTTACAGCATAACCGACAGAAGCAGTATATTCTGGAGGAGGGGAAGGCTGTTCCTTTTTTGGTTGATTTAGGCGTTATGACGGAGAATGGGAAGATTGTGAACAGGAGATTTGATAAGTTCCGGCAGATTAACCGATTCCTTGAATTTGTGGAGGATATCCTGCCAGAGCTTCCAAAGGACAGGGAACTGACGATTCTGGATTTTGGATGCGGCAAATCTTATCTGACATTTGCCATGTACTATTACTTACATGAATTGAAAAAATATGATATCCGTATCATTGGACTGGATTTGAAAGCGGAAGTGATTCATCGCTGCAATGAGCTTGCCGGACACTATGGTTATGGAAAGCTTACATTTCTGGAAGGGAATATTGCAGAGTTTACAGGGGTAGACGCGGTAGATATGGTGGTAACACTCCACGCCTGCGATACGGCTACGGACTACGCTCTTGCGAAAGCGGTGGGGTGGAATGCCAGAGTGATTCTGTCTGTGCCCTGTTGTCAGCATGAGGTCAATGGGCAGATTGCAAACGATGTGCTGGCGCCTGTATTGGAATATGGTTTGATTAAAGAGCGCATGGCGGCGCTAATCACAGATGCGATGCGGGCCCAGTATCTGGAGAGAGAAGGATATCGTACTCAGATTCTGGAATTTATAGATATGGAGCATACACCAAAGAATATACTGATTCGGGCGGTAAAAAGAGGGAAGCCGAAGGAGAATCAGGAGGCGATTCGCGCATGTGAGGAAGCGCTGCATATAGCGCCGGCGTTAGGGCGTCTTCTGAATGATAAAAAGGGATAAATTTAACACAAGACGGATAACAGCAAACCGGTGATGAGCCGGTTATGGATTAGGAGCTGATGAAATAGATGAAGAAGAAACTAAAGCATGCGGGGATACTGGCCGCAGTATTTATCCTGGCTATTTTGTATTTTGAGCACAGGATTAGCAGGGGCAACGATAATATGATTGCGGATATTGGGAATGTGACGCTTCCAAGACTTTATTTTTCCGTAGAAGGATACAGACTGAATGCGATGAACGGGTATACAAAGGAGATGGAGATTGCCAGCATTCGGGATAGTATCACACCGGTGACGAATAATCAGGTGGCGATGCGGCTGGAATCGGAGGAAAGAAAGATTTCTTCGGTGGACTATGCGGTCTATTCGCTTGACGGTGAGACAAAGCTATATGAGAATCGTATTTCAACTGCGGCAGAAGAGATGACGCTGACTTTTGACGAGGGAATCTTAAGTCAGGAACGAGTCATGACGGTAACGCTGCATTCGGATACCGGAGATATTTTCTACTATACGAGAGTAGTAACGCCGACGGATTTTAACGTGGCAGCCTGCTTGGATTATATATATAATTTTCATGAAAATGCCCTGGCTAAGAACGAAAATACAGGCGTCGGGGCGGCTCTGGAGCCAAATGACGAGGGAGATAACAGTACGTTTTCCCACGTGACGATTCATTCAAATTATGAGCAGGTAACGTGGGGAGATTTGGAGCCACAGGTGGCGGGGGAGGAGCGCTGGAAGATTCTGGAGACGAACGCGTCATACACATCGGTGCTTTTGGAATATGAAGTGAACTGCAAAGGAGAAGAAAACGAGACGGATTGCTATGCGGTAAAGGAATTTTTCCGGGTGAGAATGGCGGGAGGCGCCATGTATCTGCTGGATTATGACCGCAGTATGGAGCAGATTTTTGACGGAAGCAGGCATGTGCTCGATAAGAAGGGGCTGGTTCTTGGAATCGTGCCGGAAAATGTTCCCTATATGGTTAATCCGGAGGGGAATATTGTGGCATTTGTTCAGGCCAATGAACTATGGAATTATAATCGCGACGAGGATGTTCTTTCGCTTATTTTTAGTTTCCGTGATGTGGAAAATATGGATAGCCGAAGTAAGAACACAGAGCACAATATTCGGATACTTGGCATGGATAAGAGCGGCAATATTACCTTTGCGGTAGCCGGATATATGAATCGGGGAGCGCGCGAAGGACAAGTAGGCGTGGATATTTACTACTACAATATGGAATCAAACAGCATTGAGGAGAAGGTGTTTATTCCCAGCGGCAAGTCGGCCGGAATTGCAGAAGAAGAGTTTGGTAAATTTGCTTACTACAGTGTAAATCGGGATTATTTATATATGATGGCAGGAGGAACCTTGTATGAGGTTGATGTAGATAAGAACTGGGACGAGCCGGTGATTTCAGATTTGAAAGAAGGTCAGTATGCCATGTCGGAAAACGGAAGGTGGTTTGCATGGCAGACGGGCGGGGATATGGATGCATCCCGGCAGATTATTGTGAAAGACTTGGAGCGTGACGAAGAGTACGAAGTTGAGGCAATGGAGGGGGAGAGTGTGATACCCCTTGGATTTGTGGGAGATGATTTCGTGTTCGGCCGGGCAAGGCAGTCGGATGTGGGGGAGACTGTTACCGGTGAGAAACTGGCGGCTATGTATCAGGTCGAGATTCACAATGCGGAAAATGAATTAGTGAAAAGTTATGATGCAGGCGAATATTATATTGTTGGAGCAGACGTCAGCGAAGGGATGATTACCCTCTACAGGGCAGTGAAGACCGGCAGTACATACGCGGGAGCAGACGCAGACTATATCACAAGCAGCGAAGAAAAAGAGGAAAACAATATTACGCTGGAGTCTTATATTACGGATTTGAAGAAGAGGCAGATGCGCTTCACATTTGCCGACGGTATTCAGGGGAAAGATGTTAAAGTACTAAAGCCAAAGCGTGCATTGCATGACAATCCTGCGCTGCCTGAATTTGAAGAGGAAGCAGGGGGGAATGGATACTGTGTATATGGTCTTGGAAAGCTGCAGGGAATCTATGAGGAAGCAGGGCAGGCGATTCTGGCAGCAGATAGTATGAGCGGCGTGGTGATTGCGCCGAACGGTCAGTATGTTTGGGAGAGAGGGAATCGTTACCTGACTTTTCAGATTACAGGACAGGACGAACTGATGGCGTTCATACAAAGCCAGCTGCAGGGAGGCAGGCCGCCGCTTGAGATAGCGAATGAATTGTCTGGTGATAAAGGCGTTGAACTGACTGGCTGCAGCGCAGAGCAGATTGCGTACCTGATTAATAAAGGAACTCCGGTAATCGGGGTTCGGAATGGGGACGTTCCCCTGATTCTGACAGGGTATGACGAGTATCAGATGATTTATATCAATTCCGCGGACGGACAGATACAGACAATGCCGAAAGAGCAGATGGATCAGATAATGATGGCAGAGGGAAATGAGTATATTGGGTATCTGCCGTAGTACTAGAGCGTGTTTGAAAATTCATTCCCGCCATCTGCATTCCCCACTTTGCGCGATATTTGCGCTAAATTCGGGTTACATAGCCCGCTATGCGCCCCTCATTTGGCACAAATCTCCCACAAATTGTGGAATACATCTGTCAGAAAGCAATTTTCAGACACGCTCTAGAACGATAAAATTTCGCCTCCGGTGTACAAGCCAGTTACAGGGTTTGTATACCGGAGGCGGTTTGTTTTGGTTGCTATTTTAGACTGCTTCCTTGAAAATCAGCCGGTGGTAACGGCTGAGCGCGGTATATAAAATCATACCAAGTATGCCGCAGGAAATGACTTCTCCGATGCCGACAGTGAGCATCATGAAAGGAATCGGAAGATTGACTCCATAGCCGAATCGCAGCACGAAAGGAACGATAACTGTGTTGGAGACAATGGGAGGAACCAGCCCGAGTACGGGCTTTTTCTCTCTTAAGGAATAAGTAAATAGTGCTCCGATTAAGGTTGCCATACTTCCAAATACAATATCCGGCAGAATAGCTCCGCCTAAAATATTGCCGATTAGACATCCGATAAACAGTCCGGGGACTGCGGCTGGTGTAAATAATGGTAAAATGGTGAGCGCTTCGGAAATCCGTATCTGAATTTCTCCAAATGAGAACGGAGCAAATACGTAGGTAAGCACGACATAAATTGCAGCAATCATAGCTGCCTGGGTTAGAAAGGTTACATTCTTGTTTCTCATAATTTTGATTCTCCTTTAGTTTTTATTTACGTGTGGAAGGTCTCGAACACACGCGCCTTAGTTGGGCGTCAAAGATATAAGGCGGATGCCTTTTGTCTCCCCATAACGCCGGGAATCGGCGGCAGGCCCAGTAAGACCTCAGTTTTGATGGGCTTTGCAATGGATAAGAGTATAGCATGGATACAGGGGAAAATCAAGATTTAATGATTTCTGCATGTTGCTGTGAAATGTTACGCCCATTTATTTTCGGAAATAAAAGTTGATATCTGTCGAAGGGTGTAATATAATGTAGCTGTTTGGTACAGAATGATAGTAAAATCCATAAATCATATAGATTTTTTGTATTCAGAGAAGTGTTTAGACACGCTTTTTTCATCATGAAAGAGAGAACCTTATGAATTTTACCACACCAATTTTTATTTTTGTATTTTTTCCTATTGCGGTATCTGTTTATCTCATTGTGGGTTTTCTGGAGCGGAGAAGGTCCTTATCTCCCATTTTTTTAAAATATCGTGTAAAAGATTTCATATTAATAGCGTTTGGCATGCTTTTTTATATGTGGGCATGCTTTGATGATATTATAAAACTTGGATTCTATATGCTTGGAGTCTGGTCTGCGGGCTGCTGGATTAGCCGTAATCGGAATCGCTACATACAGATATATGAGCGAAATGAAGATGAGGACAGAGTATATCGGAAGATATCATTGTCTGTGTTTATACTGATAGCCGCAGTACTGCTGATATTGTTCTGCCTGGTACATTTCAAATATATGCCGTTATGGGCGGAGATATGGAATTATTTATTCAGGGGCAGACTGGTAAAAGACTCTGTCATGGCGCCTATCGGCATTTCATTTATTACATTTTCTGCAATCTCTTATTTGACTGACATTTACCGGGGAGATGCTCCGGGCGGAACTTTGATTGATTGTGTGCTGTATCTGTCATTTTTCCCGAAGGTCATATCAGGACCGATTATATTATGGAAGGATTTTTCGACCAAACTTGATAACAGAACGGTAACTCTGGAGAGATTTGTGTCAGGGCTGAATCGGATTATGATTGGGTTTGCGAAAAAGCTGATTCTGGCGGATCAGTTTGGCAGCTGTATCAGTAACGTGGCGGCTGGCGAGACAGACATGATTACCGGCTGGGGAATGGCTTTTTTGTATATGCTGGAAATATATTATGATTTTTCCGGTTACTCAGACATTGCGATTGGGCT